>JANOOP010000227.1:0-5456 GCA_031421415.1 Candidatus Eiseniibacteriota bacterium | reverse complement strand
GGGGAGCGCGGCCACCGTGGCGGAGCGGGAGGACGACACCGAATCCCAGCCGGCGATGGACGCGTGGCCGCTCCAGGCCCGGTTCGATTTCGGCTCGATGCCGCGCCACGCCTCCGGTCCCAGCGGGCCGCTCCCCTCCTGGCCGGGGAGAAGAAATCCGAGCGACACCTTCTTCAACTCGATTCCCTCCCGGCGCATGGCGGCCAGCAGCAGATGGGCCGCGGCCGAGTCGGGATCGGACATGGCGACCGAGCGCTTCACGCTCCCGCCGCGCGGGACCATGCCGGAGAGTTCGAGAACGCGGGACCCGAAGGCCCAGCGCGGCGTGAGCCAGCCGACGGCGCTCGAATCGCCGATCGCGATTCCGGTCACGCGCAGCGCGATCGGAGTCTCGGGAGGATCGAGAACCAGGCGCACCCTTCCCCGCTCCTCCGTGGCGGTCACGAGCGCCGCGTTGCCGTTCGCGAGGACCGGTCCGAGCGGAGCGCCGTAGGAATAGGCGAGATCGTCCTGGCCCCATCCCGCCGGGTATGGTTCGTCCGCGAAGAGGGTCCGGTCGACGTAGAGCGTTCCCTCGAAGCGCCTCAAGCCGCCGGCGCGCAGCAGCAGGGCGAGCGAATCGAGGAGCCCTCGCGATCCGGGCTGAAGGAGCGGCACGACGTCCGGCATGCCACAGGGCCGAAGCGTGAGGTCGCCCTTGAATTCGATGGAGCGCTCTCCGCCCTCCTTGCCGGAGCGCTTCACCTTCCCCCGCGCCTCCAGAAGTGTCACGCGCCTCGCGAGCGGCCCATGGAGCATCAGGAGCGCCGCGGTGGGAAAGAGCTTGGCGTTGCTGCCGGGAATCAGCCGGCGGCCGTCGTGGTAGGCCAGGAGCGTGTCCTGGCGGTCCGAGGAGACGGCCAGGAGGCCGATCTGCGCCCCCGCGAGGCCGGGACCCAGAATGGAGTCGAGCGACTCGGCATAGTAGCCGCGCGGTCCCTCGGGGGGACGCGGCGACGGCAGGCTGGCGGCGGACGCGGACGGTGCGCCGGGAGCGCCCCCCAGGAGGAGCGCGATCGCGAGGCCCGCGGCCGCCACCCGAAACGGAGCGGGGCGGACCAGTGACGGTCCGCCCCGATAGGAAACCTTCGACTTCCGAACGATCAAAACGCCAGGCCGATGGAGAACTGCTGGTTGTCGTCGAAAAACTCGCCCGCGTTGGATCCCGACCAGTCGAAGTGGAACGGCCGGTCGCCCAGCTTGAAATTCACCCCGGCTCCGTACGTGTAGGAGTACGCGTAGTCCTGCTGCCGGTCTTTCTTGCTTAGCGGCATTTGGCCCTGGAACCCACCTCGCAGATTGAGCCACTCGCCGATCGGCACGTCGGCGCCGATGCGGTACTCGTCGGTCGAGAAGTTGTTGCCCTGAAACGCTCCGTAGATCCCGACGTGACGGTTCTCGCCGATCGGGAGGTCATAGGCCATCCCGATCTGGAGATACGTCGGGATCTCGAACTCCGCCGTCTGCAGGCGCACCACGTGCGGCTGCGCGGAGGGGTCGCTTCCCGGAAGGGCTACCCGTTCCTCGAAGCTCGGTCCGTCGAACCGCATGTTCGGCCCGATGTTCTTCATCGCGAAGCCGAATCGGAGCCCGCGCCACCCGGTGTCGTATTGCACGCCGAGATCGACGGCGAAGCCGGAGGCCTGCGCGTCGGCGACCTTCTCGTTCACGAACGACGTGGTGAACCCGAGAAGGACACGGTCGGTCATCCGCCGGGCGTAGCTAACCCCGACGACCGAAAAATTGGGTGAAAGGATTTCGCCCGTCCCCTCGGGCGCATCCTCGGTGGTCACCGTGATATCTCCGATGTTCAGCACCTTCGCGTGGAAGGCGATCTCTCCCTGGGACCCGAGGTGGGTGGCCACCGCGCCGTAGTTCACCTTGGCATCCCCGAGATAGGTGCTGTAGGAGAGCAGGGCCTGCGACTCGTCCGTCGAGGCGAGCGAGGCCGGGTTGTAGTAGAGATTCGCCAGTCCGCCACCCAGCGCGACCGTCGACCCGCCGATGGCGATCGACGCTGCCCCGACCGGGATGCGGAGTTCCTGCGCACCCGACGTCCCGACGCGATCGAGCCCGCCCGCCGACGCGGCGGCGGCGGAGCCCAGAACCGCAGCCGAGATCAGGACCTTTGTCACCCACGACTTCATCACGCTGCCCCTCCGTCCGTTGGAAGGATTCCATTCATGGTTTCGCATGGCGGCTCCTTCCTTAGAAGTTGTCGAGCCGTTCCTGCTCGACAAAGACCGCGAGCCGGTCGGTCTTGCTGCCGACCCCATCCACATCCACGCGATAGATGTAGATTCCGCTCGCGACCGGCAGGTTTCGGTCGGTGTTGAGGTCCCAGTTGATCGTGGCCACCGCTTGCTCGTCCGCCGTCGTCGCCTCGCGGCGGATGGTCCGCACGAGGTCGCCGCCGAGATTGAAGATGCGAATCGTCACTCGCCCGGACGCCGGAATGTTCGTGAACTTAAGCGTGCGGTCGAACTGCGTGAGTTCGTACTTCGAACTCGCGTAGTACGGATTCGGCACGGCCAGGATCTTCTTCATGTCGCGGCCGACGACCGTCCCGGGACCGCCCCCGACCTTCTGGGTCGTGAACGTGTAGGAGTCGGCGCTGGTGAATCGTTCCGAGATGATCCGGATCGTGGTCGGCGCCGGCCATTCGACGCCGGAGGGATAGGTGTCGTTTCTCGGACGCCATCGGCCCCACAACTGGTCCGAACCGTCCGCCACGTAGTCGACCGACTTCGTGACCGGATTCGGGGCGCCCGCCGTCGTGTCCCAGTCCACCGAGGCGTACGGGATGTTTCGGATGTAGATCGCGTCGTCCCAGGTCGTCGTTCCCGATAGGTCGCGATCGCGAATCATGACGGTCATCTTCACGTCGTCGAGCGGATTTGCGAGGGAGTTGAACCCGAGATCCCATATCTCGTACGGAACCTTGTAGGTATTCACGAACGAAACTTCCCCGCTCCCGTAGCCCCAGGCGTATTCGGTGGTGTCGGGGAGGATCCGGATTTCGAAGTCATGGTTCGTCGGAGAATGGAACGAGTAAACGTCGAGCGGGGTATTGCGAAAGTGCCACGATCCCGTCCCGTCGGTCTGCCCCGTCGTCATGTCCGTTTGCGTCGTGGCGGACGTCGCTTCCCCGAACGTCGACACCTGGCGCGGCGCGGTCACGCGGACCATGAACCCTTCGACGACCGGGTTGTCGTAGTCGCCGCTCACGTTCGTCTGCCCCGTGAGGAGCGTCGTGCTCGTGGTCGTGTTCGTGAGCGTCCATTGTTCCAGACTGTCCATCTGGACCCGGTAGTTGTTTCCGGTGATGTCGTTCTGGATGAGCTGATCGACGTCCGCGAGTCCGGTCGTGTTGAGCGGTCCCGTCGTCCCCGTGGCCGAGACGCCGAAAACAGCGCTGCTTGTGCGGGGCGCGATGGCGATCACGTTTCGGGCGCTCTCGAGTACTTCGGAGATGGCTCCGACGGAGGTCCCCCCGACGATGTAGGGCGGCGCGTTGTTCACGTCGTACGAGTAGGCCGTGACCGCGTAGTAGTAGTCGCGGTTGTTGATCAGCCTCCCACCCACGATGGCGTCGTTCGTGATGTCGAGTTGGAACGAAAGCCCGTGGTCGGTGCCCGCCACTTTCAGCCGGCGCTCGACCGTGCCGCTCCCCGAGTTGAACTCGTCGCTGAAGATGTTCGTGACCCCGTTCACCTCGTCGTACGTGGCGATGACGGTCGGATCAGCGTCGGAGCTGTTCGAGGACATCTGCCAGACGCGGAACCCTTCGAAGTGGAACTCCTGCCCGAGCGCCGGATTCGGCTGAACGTCGCCAACCGGCTCCGATCCCCACACGAGGCGCACGCCATTGTCGAGGGCCTGCGCGTAGATCGTGGGAGCCGGCGGCGGCGCCGGAATGTCGAAGTTCAGGTCGAAGACGAGCTGCGCGACCGCGTCCTTCGCCTTCATGTCCGAGATCGACTCAAGTCGGTTGCCGCCCTGTCCGATGATGATGGCCGTCACGACTTCCTGCGTGTCTCCGGGAGCCATCGTGAAGGGGCCCGCGGAGAGGAAGAGCCGGCGATCGGCCGGATTCGAATCGAGCCATCCCGTGTTGGTCACGGGATCGCCGGAAACCTGAAAGGTCGTGATCGGCTGGAGCGGGTCGTCGTTGGTGTAGATCGGAGATCCGTTCGCGTGGAGCCCCTGCATGTAGTTATACGTCTCCACGGGCGAGGCGGGGTCGGTTCCGTTGATGTACTTGTTGAAGGAGGTCATCGGGAGCCGCACGAAGCCCCCGAGCCCGTCCGGCACCTTCGGACCCTGGAAGAAGTCGTAACCGACCGCCGGGGGCCGGGAGCCGTACTGGCCGTCCGAGTTCGTGGCGTTGTAGCAGTACCCCAAGCTCAGCGTCGTGTCGCAGCCGACGAGGTCGTCGGTGAAGCCGCCGAGATCGGGGTCGCTCCAGACGGAGACGTAGGTGCTGTCGAGCGTGTTGCCGCCCTTGTTGATGAATTTCCACTTCACGAAGATGATGTTCCCGAGCGCGCCGGCGCGGTTGTAGGCGAACACCGTCTGCTGCACCTCGAGACCGAGGGGCGTGGTGCTGCCGGCGTCGTTCGTGTGCGTCCCCGGATCGGCGTCGTTGAAGACGCTCCAGATGGTCGCGTCGCCGAGGAGGAGCGGATCGCCCAGCCCGTCGACCGGCGCGCCTTGCGGCACGGCGTTCGCCAGGTAGTCGGCGTACCCGAGGCCTCCCCGCTCGATCCGGTAGTTCCGGAACTCCGGCACGTCGGGCTGAAAGGTGCCGCCCGCCATCGGTCCCGGCGTGAATTCCTGCGAGTACTCCCCGATCTCCGTCCTCGTTTCACCGGCCACCCTGGCGCCGACCCAGAGCCCCGCGGCGAAGACCGCGGTCCGGGTGCCGCCCTTGGGGTAGATGAGCCCCCCATTACCCGTGATCAGGTCGTAGGCGATCGAACCGTGATTCGTCACGACCATGTCGAGATTGTTGACGTCCATCCGTCCGGTGTTGTCGATCGTCGCCCCGGCCCGATGCGGCGTCCGCGTCCGGGCGGCGGAGCCGGCACGCGGCGCCGCCCATGCCTCGGGAGCGGCGAGCGCGACCACGAGCACCGCCACTCCCACCCACTTCACAGATCGCATCCTGTCGGCCCTCCTTAGCCTACGGGTCCAGAACGTCAGAAGCTCCAACGGGCGCCGAACCGAACCATGCGCGGGACGCCGTAGAGATTCGGGTTGTATTCGGCCAGACCGAACCGCTCGGCGGCCACGTCCGCCCCGTACGTCCCGGCGCTCGTGTCGAGGAACGCCTGGCCGTCGGGTGTCTGGAGGAAGTTGGTCGTCACGGCGCTGCCGCTCCCCGTGTAGACGGTGTTCACGTTGTCGCGATCGAA
>JANOOP010000226.1:0-12872 GCA_031421415.1 Candidatus Eiseniibacteriota bacterium | reverse complement strand
TCCGCCGCGTGCAGCACGATCTTCCACAACTCACGACGCGCCTCGCCCTCGAAGTAGATTACCTGCCCGATCACGAAGATTGGATCCGCGACCTTTCTGCTCGGCATCCCTGGGACTACCTGATCGGCTCGGTTCACTATCTTCCGGGGAACTGGGTCGTCGATCACCAGGACAATCTCGTCGACTGGGAAACGCGCGACGTTTGGGAGATTTGGTCGTCCTACTTCGATCGCCTGACGAGGGCGGCGGCCAGTGGACTGTTCGACCTAATCGGACACCCGGACCTTCCGAAGAAGTTCGGTTATAAGCCCGCCCGCGATTGCACGCCCTTGTACGACGGCTTCCTGGCGGCTGCCAGCCAGCATGCGTGCGCACTGGACATCAACACGGCTGGGCTTCGCAAGGCCTGCGCAGAGATCTATCCCAGCGCTGACTTCCTGCGACTGGCCTTCGATCCCAGCGTGCCGATCACCTTTGGCTCTGACGCGCACGCCCCCGAGGAAGTCGGGATGAACTTCCGAGAAGCCGTGCAGCTTGCGCGAGACGTCGGATACCGCGAGACGTCAATCTATTCCGGACGCCGCAGAGCGACCATCCCGCTCCACGCTTGGCGCTCCGGATCGGCGCCGTAGGCGAGTCACTCGCTGAGGGGTGACCGCGACCTGCCGGCCGCATGACCATTCGGCAATGTGGATAGAGTTGGCTTCATCCCCACCGCGGGCTGCCCTACACTTGTAGCGTGAAGCCATCGCGGGGGGGATCGTGCGAATCCTGCTTATAGAAGACGACGAAACGGTTGCCAACTTCGTCCGGAAGGGGCTGAAGGAGGAAGGCTACGTGGTCGCCCACGCAGCCGACGGCGTGACCGGCCTCCACATGGCCCTGACTGAGTCGTTCGACGCGGCGATCATCGACATCATGCTTCCCGGCATGGACGGACTGAAGATCATCGACGAAGTGCGGAGTCGTCGTGTCCGCCTGCCGGTCCTCATCCTGAGCGCGAAGCGCTCCGTGGAGGAGCGCGTCCGCGGGCTTCGGGCCGGAGGGGATGATTACCTCACCAAGCCATTCGCCTTCTCGGAGCTGGTGGCGCGACTGCAGGCACTCACGCGGCGCGCGCAGGATGTTCCGGATGTGGCTCACGTCGAGGTGGGCCCTCTGCGGATCGACCTCGCCCGCAGAACGGTGACGCGCGACGGGCGGAAGATCGATCTACCGCCCCGCGAGTTCACGCTCCTGGCCTACCTGGCCAGAAACGCCGGGCGCGTCGTCTCCAAGACGATGATCATGGAGCAGGTGTGGGACTACAACTTCGACCCGCAGACGAACGTGGTCGAGTCTCGCGTCTGCCGGCTTCGCGACAAGATCGACCGCGGTTTCGATCGCCCCCTTCTCCACACCATTCGCGGCGTGGGGTACGTGTTGCGTGAAGATGAATAGACGCGGCGCCACGGTCGCCCTCCGGTTGACCCTGTGGTACACGGCCGCGTTCTCCTTCTCCTCCCTCCTGGCCATGGGGCTCGTCTACAGCTCCGTCGTGGGCGTCCTCCGCGCGAAGACCGACGCGGAACTTCGCCAGGATCTCGGGGAGACGGTCGCGCTTCTGGACCGCGGCGGAGTCGAAGGGTTTCGCGTGGAGCTTGCCCGCGAACTCGCCGGCCCGGACTCCTCGCGTGTGTTCTACCGGCTATGGTCCGCGGCGGGGCAGCCGCTGGCGTCCGCCGGCTTCCATGCGCCGGACGACGCGACGCGAGGCTCCGTCAGGCAGAGCCTCGATGGCGCGGCGGCATCCCTCCGCACGATTCGTCCGGCGGGACTTGGCCACGGGGTCCGTGTGGGGTACACCAGGTCCGAAGCCGATTTCGTCGTGGAGTTCGGCCATGCGCTCGACGAGGTGGAGGACCTTCTAGCGGCGTTTCGAAACGGCATACTCATCGCCTTGCCGGCCATCCTGCTGCTCGGTGGCCTGGTCGGGTGGTTCGTGGCGCGCCGTGCCCTGCGGGGGGTGGAAGCGGTGACCCGTACCGCGCTGGAGATCGCCGAGGGCGCGCTCGACCGGCGGGTGCCAGTGGGCACGCGCGACGACGAACTGGACCGGCTGGCCCGAGCGTTCAACATGATGCTCGACCGCATCGGAATGCTGATCGCCGGCATGCGCGAGGTCACGGACAACCTCGCCCACGATTTACGAACGCCGCTGGCCCGGGTCCGTGCGTCCGCGGAGCGCGCGGGCGCTCACGGCGCGACCGCGGAGGAGTGGTCCACCCTGGCCGGTACGACCATCGAGGAGTGCGACCGTTTGCTTAGGATTCTGAACAGCACGCTCGAGATCGCCGAAGCGCAGGCCGGTGCCGCGCAACTCAGCCTCGAGGAGGTCGATCTGGCCGAGCTGGTGGGAGAGGCAAGGGACCTCTTCACGACACTGGCCGAGGACGCCGGGATCGTGCTGGAATTCGACGCGCCAGGTCCTCGCGTGGTGCGGGCGGATCGGAGCCGGGTTCAGCGAATCGTCGCCAACATGCTCGACAACGCCCTGAAGTACACGCCCTCCGGCGGCCGCGTGACGATGACCCTGCGGGACGAAGGACGATGGGTCTTCGTGGACGTCAAGGACACGGGGATCGGCGTATCGGCCGAGGATCTGCCGAGAATCTTCGAGCGCTTCTATCGCGTCGACGGCAGCCGCACCGGGCACGGAAGCGGACTGGGGCTCAGCCTGGCCCGCGCCTTCGCGCGCGCTCACGGCGGCGACCTGACCGCCGTGAGCACGCCTGGATCGGGGAGTCTCTTCACGCTCCAACTTAGGGGCAGCGCGGGCTGAACCGCGCGGTCACTCGGTGGCGAAGTCGCCCGAGGACAACGTCTGGTTTCCGCTCTCGTCGATCGCCAGGACCTCCCAGACGTACTTCGTGCGCGGCTCCAGGAAGGCGCGGGGAATCGCCATCGACAGGGTGGAGGGCGGCAGGTACATGCTGAGGCCCCACTTCCCGATCATCCTGGGATGCGGCTCGCCGCTCTTCTGGACGATGAGCTGATATCCGATGATCTTGACCGGCTTCCCCTCCAGCGATTGCGTCACCGCGCCCCAGCTCATCACGAGGCCCTCAAGCCCCACCGTCGCCCCGTTGGCGGGCGTCAGGAGCGCCGGCCCGTTGGGAATCGTGTGCGAGAACGTCGCCGTCCCCTCGCTCTCTCCGGTGCTTTCACCGTGGATCATCACGTGCCCCTTGTACGTATAGGCGCCGGCAGGCATGTCGGCCAGAAGTTCCTTGATCGGAACGTCCTTGTTCTCGGGTTCCACCGTCTCGAAGAACAACTCGGTCAAACCGAGTTTACCGAGCGCTCCTCTGCCCTCGAAATGGAGGACCACCCCTTGAGGGCCGATCAACTCCATCCGGTCCCACCCCTCGCTGTCGACCGCGCCCTGGAATCCAGTGTCGTGGTCCGTGGCGTTGTGCTCGATGATGAACTTCGCCTCCTTGAGCGGCACCGGATCCTTGGGCTTCGCGAGAGCCGGCAGCGACAGAAGCGAGACGGAGACAGCGGCGCAGGTCACGGCCACCAGGAACGACTTCATTCTGATGAGAGACATGGGTTCCTCCTGTTGCGGGTTCGTGTCGGCTCAGTGACGACGCATCGATCGCGTTGTCTGTAGAAATGGTACCCGGCTTGCATTGCCCCATCGTGACGCTCGGATGACGGCTTGGTCATGCGGGAGGAAGTCCTCTAACGCCGTGGAATCGGCGCGGCCGCCGGCCCCCTGGGCGGACCAGATGACCAAATCGCAATCCGCGCGCAACCTTGGGGTCAGCGCGGCCGGGTACCATGGAAGGCGTGGAGAGGACCCCGGCCCAACAGGAGGAACCATCATGATCCGATTCCATGGTTGTGCGCGGCTATCGATGATCGGCGCGATTTGCATCGGGCTCGTCGCCCACGGAGTGGCGAACGCGAGCCTTACCCGGAACGCGGCAGGCGCGAAGAATATCGGCGAGTCGGGGAGGCTCACGATCGACACGGCGGGGCAGATCGAGAGCGATCAGGACGGCAAGACGTGGATTTTCGAAACCGGGGCTCAGTATCAGGTTTCGAGCCGGCTACAGATCCTCGTGGAGTCCGTGCTCTACGAACGGTTTCAACCGGATGTCGGTGAGTCGGCGAAGGGTCTGGGCGACACCGATGCGACGCTTTCCTGGCTCCTGTCGGAGGGGAACAGGTCGCTCCCGTCGTTGGTGGTGGGCGCCATGATGAAGATCCCCACGGCCGGCGATGAGATCGGGACAGGCAAGGCAGACTACTCTGCGCTCCTCGTCCTCGGAAAGGAATCTGGAGAGCTGGAGCTGAGCGTCGAGGCGGAGTACGCGACGTTCGGCGCGCCTCCGGGCGAGACACTCAAGGACCAGCTCCGCTACACGGTCATAGCGGAGTACGGACTCACCGGCTTCCTCGCCGCGTACGCCGAGCTGTCCGGCAGCAGCGCCCCGACCGCTGCGGAATCGAGAAGCGACGCCGCGCTCGTCGGCCTGGAGCTGGACTACCAGCTCAGCAAGGTGGCGGCTCAATACATTTCGTTCGAGATCGACACCGAGGGGGTGGGTTCGGCGCGGGCGGGCGTCGAGTGGAAGTGGTAGGAGTCAGCCGTTACTGCGGCCTAGTGGCGCCTAGTGCTCGGGCCCGAGAGTGCGGAGCGCATCGGCGGCCGGTTCGAAGCCGGGTCGCGCGGCGAGCGCTCCGTTCAGCGCCATGCGGGCCGCATCGAGGTTTCCGGCGCGCTGGAAGAGAATCCCCGCATTCGTCAGCAACTCGGACGCGCGCTCGGGAATGGCCCCCGCCGCGGCGCTGTAGGCTCCGGCGGCCATGGCCCATGACTCCTGGCGCATGTAGACCTCGGCCAGATTCGCGAGCGCGGGGCCGTGCGACGGGTCGAGCGCGATGGCGCGTCGGAATCGTTCACCCGCCGTGCTCAGATCGCCCTCACGAAGCGCGACGAGTCCGTAATTATTGAAGAACTCCGGCGTCTCTAGCCCGGTCCGCTCCGCCAGGAGATACGAACGTGCGGCTTGTCGCGAATCGCGAGCCTGTTCGTACGCCGTGGCCAGGCGGAACCACGACATCCCCTCCTCCGATTTCTGCCAGCGAGGGAACGGAAGCCAGACAACCGCGGCCGCCGCCGCGAGGAGCGCGGTCGCGAGCAGAACGCCGCGAAGCGTGACCGCGGGTCCACGATCGCCCCCACTCCGCCGGCTACGCCAAGCATCCCACGCTCCGAGCAATCCCCTTCCCGCAAGCGGCACGATCACCACCGCCAGCGGCAGCCGGAATCGATCGCAGACGAAGAAGGCTGCGGTCACCGCGGTCAACGACGCGGCGAAGAGCAGGACCAGCCCCACACGCTTCCGCTCGAACCAGGCCACCACGAGCGCGATCGGCGCCAGGAGCGCGAATCCCGGAAGCCACGGGCCGCGGAACAGCCACGAGTGAAACGGCGCGAAGAAGGCCTGATCCTGCGTGTTCGGCAATTCACGTCGGTTCCAGACCATCGCGACCTTCTTCGCGTAGAGCGCTACAGCCTGGCGCGGGTAATCGCTCCAGAACCGGAACCCTTGCGAGAACCAGAACACCGACACCTCCGACGCACGGAGCGGGCGCCCCGCCAGGCGCGACGCCTCGCGGAACGGCGCCTCGTACGTGGCGGTCACGCCGGAGCCGAGCCCGGGTACGTTCGGCGTCGTGCCGTCCGCCCTGGCATGATTTCCGATATAGAAGTTGATGCCACCCTGGGAGGCAATGAAGACCGGGTCGCGGGCAACGACGGCGTTGCGAACGGTCATCGCCACCGGGAGCGAGAGCGCGGCTGCGGCAAAGAGGGCAACGGCCCGCGGCGACGTGCGACGCCAGAGCAACCAGACCGCGGCGAGAACCGCGAACGGCAGCACCGTCGGCCGCGTCACCGCTCCGGCTGCGATCGCGAGCCCCGCGGCAGCGAGCCATGCCGCGCTCCGCCGCTTCTCCCCCTCCACCAGGAGCCAGAGCGCGAGCGCCGAGAGCGCCAGTTCTAGCGAGGCCGAGACGAGTTCGCCGTCGAAGTAGATGGCGGGGCCATAGAGCGCGGCGAGAAGCGCGGCCACCACACCGACTCGCCTGTCCCAGAGCGACGCGGCCAGAAGCCCCAGAAGCACCACCGCCATCGCCCCCACACCCGCCTGCGCCACGCGCGCGGCGTGGAGATCGTGCCCCGCCACCTTGTAGACCATCGCCAGGAAGTGCGTGTATCCGGGTGGCCTGAAGTAGGGCTGAGGCGCGCCAGCGTCGTGCGTGGCCATGCCACTCGCCGAAACACCCGAGTCCGCCACCCCACGCGCCAGTGCCCATGCCGCTTCATCGTTCACGCGCCCATCGAGGGCGGGATGCTGGTAGAGGGGACTCTGTGCCGCACCGGAGAGATAGAGCAGACGAAGCGCGAAGGCGAGCGTGGCAACGATCAGGAGTGCCGCGCGGAAGCGAGCCGGCGGCATGGTGGAAGCGCCCGCCGCCTTGCCGGCGCGCGGCGCGCGGCGGGAGCGGCCCTTCACGCCGCCCCCGGCGTTACGCGGCGCCCGCTCCGACATCGGTGGCCGGAGTGCGGGCGGCGGCGGGGAAACGAGCGGAAGCGCGGCCTTGCGCCACCTGCTCCACGAGGGAGTCGGCGTCGCGCGGCGCCGCGTCGTCCAGAAGTCCGGCCGCGCGAAGCGCGTCTTCCAAGATCACGACGTCGGGCGCGGGAAGCCCCGCCTCCGCCAAGACCGCCGCGTCGCGGAAGACCTCGCTCGGCGACCCGTCCGCGATGACGCGAGCGGTCTCTCCCTCCTCGCGCGCCAGGACGATGACGCGATCGGCGACCGCGTGGACGAAATCGAGG
The DNA here is from genome assembly GCA_031421415.1 of Candidatus Eiseniibacteriota bacterium. Classification (GTDB taxonomy): domain Bacteria; phylum Eisenbacteria; class RBG-16-71-46; order SZUA-252; family SZUA-252; genus SZUA-252. The sequence goes on along the minus strand of JANOOP010000226.1, from coordinate 5,974 downwards.
TCATGGCTCGCCAGGATCACCGTCCGCTCCCGCGCGCGAAGCGCGTCGAGCGCTCCGCGAAGGGCGCGGCGTCCCTCGGGATCGAGCCCCGCGGTCGGCTCGTCGAGGAGGAGAAGCTGCGCCGGCTCGGCCATCAGCCCGGCCAGCGCCACACGCCGCTTTTCCCCCTCGCTGAGGGTCGCGGGAATTCGTAAGGCGAACCGCTCCGCCGAGAGACCGACCGAGACGAGCGCCCTGGCCGCCAGCCGCTCCCGCTCCGCGCGCGGCGCGCCGGCGACCCAGAGCGCCATTGCGACATCCTCGGCCACCGTTCGCCCGATCAGCTGCCGTTCGGGATATTCCATCGCCAGCGCTGCCGCCAGCGCGCGCTCGCCACGCGGCTCGGCGCGCCACGCCACGCCTTCGCGCGGTGCTTCGAGCCCACCGAGAATTCTCAAGAGACTGCTCTTCCCTGAACCGCTTCGCCCGACCAAGGCCACGATCTCGCCGCGCGCGCCCTCGAGGTCGAAGATCTCGAAGAGCGGCGCCGCGTTGCCGGGGCCCCACGCAACCGACTGGAGCGCGAAGGCCGCCTCCCGCGGGGCGCGGCGGCGAGGGGCAGCGGCGCCACTCCGGCGTGCCTCGCCGGCGGCCCGGGCGCCGCCATCGGTATCCGGCGTTGCGAACGAGTTCTGCAAGATTCTCAGCTCGCCAAGTAGTCCCGGAAGATCGGCCGCCAGCGGTCCACGCCAGATGCCGCGCGCCTCCAGGGCCGCCGAAACCCGAAGCGCCAGCGGCAGCGGCAAGCGCCGCGCCTCACGAACGGCGTCGCCATCCAATTCGTCAGCCCCGCAAAGAAGTCCGCGCTCCAAGAGATGAAGCCGCTCCCCCTCGAAGGGCGCCTCCGCCTCCTGATGCGCGCGAACGATCGCGAAGTCCCCTGCCTCGGCGTCGCGCGTCAGCCGCGTCTCGAGCGCGCGGCGGGAGCCCGGGTCGAGATGGGCCAGCGTTTGATCGAGCAGCAGGCACGAGGGACGCGCCGCGAGCGCGGCGGCCAGGAGCGCGCGGGCCTTCTCTCCGGCGCTGAGCGTGCGCGGATCGCGCGAGGCGAACGAGGCGAGCCCGAACGACCGGAGCGATTCGTCGACGCGCGCGCGAAGGTCGGCGGCGGAGAGTCCCAGCCCTTCCAGTCCGAACGCGATGTCGGCGGCGACGGTTTCACCGAGGAATTGCGGATCGGGAGTCTCGAAGAGCGCCGCGACGTGGGGCCAGAGGGTCACCCCCTCCATGGCCGCGGGCCGCCCGTCGCCAATCCACTCCCACGAAACGTTCCCCGCGCGCGGCGGGACCAGCCCCGCCAGCACCCGCAACAGCGTCGTCTTCCCCGCTCCATTCGCGCCGAGGATCAGATGGCGCTCGCCCCGCTCGATCGTGAGATCGATCGGGCCGACGGGGGGCTTGGCACTCCGGGCAGCGCCGCGCGGCGCCGCCTCGACGGCGGAAAGACGAATCACGTCCCGGCGCGCTCGCTTTCATGAAGGGCCGCGCGCACCTCATCCATGATCTCGATCAAGGGACGGCCATGCTCCTTGGCCAGGCGGCGGAGATCGTCGTACTCGGGAACGCGGCGCTCCTCCCCGTTCGGAAGGATCGCGGTTTTCACCCGGACGCGCCCCAGCGGCGTCTCGACCTCGCTGATCGTGCGCCGCAATTCCGCGCGCCCTTCGCGCCGGATGCGAACACCGATCGTGGAAGACTCCGCGAATAGCCGCGCCAAAACCGCCTCGCTCCGGCGCGGATCGCAAAGCGCGGTGACCAAAACGCCGGGGCGCCCCTTCTTCATCTGCACGGGCGTCAGGAACACTTCCGCCGCACCGCTTTCGAAGAGCGAATCGGTGAGATGTCCGTAGAGCTGCGGGTTCATGTCGTCGATCGTCGTTTCCAGGACCTCCACGGAGCCCGCGCCTTCGCCTGCCAACGGCTCGCCCAAGATCGCGCGGATCACGTTCGGCCGTTCGGCCAGCTCGCGGGTCCCGGTCGCCACGCCGACGCGGCGCGGGCGGATCCCGACCGGATCGCCGATCGTGTCGCAGAGCGATTTCAAGAGCGCGGCGCCGGTCGGCGTCGTCAGCTCCGCCTCGATCTCGGTCATCCGCACCGCCACGCCTTCCAGGATCCGGAGCGTCGCCGGCGCGGGCACGGGGAGCACGCCGTGCGCCGCGCGGACGAAGCCGCGTCCCTGCGGAATGGCCGACGCGTGGCAGCGCTCCACGTCGAGGAGTTCCAGCGCCCACGCGGTGCCGACGATGTCGACAATGGCGTCGATGGCGCCGACCTCGTGGAAATGGACCTTCTCGATCGGTACGCCGTGCGCGGCCGCCTCGGCGTGACCCAGCAACTCGAACGTGGCCGACGCGCGGCGGAAGACCCGCTCGGGAAGGCGACCCCCTTCCAGCATCCGAACGATTTCGGGGTAGTGGCGGTGCTTCTTCGTGTCCTGCGTTTCGACCTGCAACTGAAGCGCCTCGAAGCCGTGCCGCTCCACGCGCGCCTCGCGAAGCGTGAAGCCATCGAGCGGGAGGGCGCGAAGCCGTTTGTCGATCTCCGCGAGCGGCGCGCCGAGCGCCACCAGGGATCCGAGGATCATGTCGCCGGCGGCGCCGGCCACGCAGTCGAAGTAGACGATGTTCATTTCGGTTTCCTCGAATTCCTGGTCCGCGCCGGCCGCGCTGGTTTCGTCGTTCGTGCCCGCTTAGCCACCCGCGCCGGCCGCGACTGCCCCGCGATCACCCCGGCGGCATAGCCCGCGCCGAATCCATTGTCGATGTTCACCACGGTCACGCCCGCCGCGCAGGCATTGAGCATCCCCAGGAGCGCGGCCAACCCGCCGAACGAAGCGCCGTAGCCCACGCTCGTCGGCACGGCGATCACAGGGCGGTCCGTCAGCCCTCCCACGACGCTCGCCAGTGCCCCTTCCATACCGGCGACCACCACCACCGCCGAGGCCTCCCGGAGGGCAGGCAGGTGGCTCAGGACCCGGTGTATTCCGGCGACACCCGCGTCACTCACGCGCGTCACCGGAATTCCCATGAACTCGAGCGTCACCACCGCTTCCTCGGCCACCGGCCCGTCGGAGGTGCCCGCGCTCACGACCAGCACGGAGCAGCCGCGTCCACCGCGCCGCGTGCCGGTGCGCCGCACCCCACCACGCCCGCGCGACCCCCGCGACTCCAGCACCACGGTTCGCGCCGTCTCGTTCCACCGCGCGGCCTCCCCGAACGCGTCCACCAGCGCGCGCGCGTGCGCCTCCTTGGCCCGCGTCGCCAAGCAACGCCCGCTTCGCGCCACGATCGCGCCGGCAATGGCGACGCACTGGGCGGGAGTCTTCCCCTCGCAAAGAATGACCTCGGGGAGGTGCTGCCGCAAGCCGCGATGATGGTCCACGGTCGCGTCACCGACGGTCTCGAAGGGGAGGGTGGTCAGCGCTTCGAGTGCTTCGGCGGGAGAGAGGCGGCCGCGGCGGACGTCTCCCAGGAGACGGCGGAGGCGCGCGCGGTCCATGGTCGGGGTCCCTCGTTCGTGGTCGGTGCTACAGGGCGTGCGGGCGCGCGAGCGCGGTCAGTTCGCGCCGGCCTCGCAGGCGTCGCCGCCGTCGCCGCCCGAATCGCCGTTCGACGGCGAAGCATAATCCACCGGCGTCCGCTCGATCTTGTCGATGTAGCGCCGGAGAAGCTCCTCGACATCCGCGTTCGTCTTCGCGTGATTCACTTCGCGGCAGAGCGTCGTGTTGTCGTAGAAGCCGCGGACGTACCACGCGATGTGCTTCCGCATGAGAGTCCCGGCGTAATCGCCTTTCTTCACCGCGATATCGTGAAGGTGGGCGATCGCCGTCTCGATCCGCTCCCGCGGCGTCGGCTCGGGACCGGGATCTAGCCCCGCCAGCAGCCGGTTCGCGCGGCCGAAGAGCCACGGGTTGCCGAAGGAGCCGCGCCCGACCATCACGCCGTCGCAGCCGGTTTCGTCCACCATCCGCTTCGCGTCCTCGGGAGTCTTCACGTCGCCGTTCCCGATCACCGGGAGGCTCGTCGCCTCCTTCACCTGCTTGATCACTTCCCAGTGAGCCGGTCCGGAGAACTTCTCGGCCCGGGTCCGCGCGTGGACCGCGATCCATTTCACGCCGGAGCGCTCCAGGACAAGGGCCACATCCTGCGCGTTCACCGAATCCTTATCCCACCCGATCCGGATCTTCGCGGTCACGGGAAGGGAGACGGCGTTCACGACTGCCGAGGTCACCCGCTCCAGCCGGTCGAGATCGACAAGCATGGCCGCCCCCGCCTCGCGCGCGACGACTTTTCGGACGGGACAGCCGTAGTTCAGGTCGACGGAGTCGAAGCCGAGCGCTTCGCACATCCGCGCGGCGTCCGCCATGACCGTCGCCTCGGACCCGCAGAGCTGCGCGCCGATCGGCCGCTCCTCGGGGCGGTATTCCAGAAGTTCGAACGACTTCGGATTCTTCCGCACCAGGCCGTCCGACGAGGTCATCTCGCAGAAGACCATCGAGGCGCCGTGACGGCGCGCCAGGTTGCGGAATGGCGAGTCGGTGACGCCGCAGAGCGGAGAGAGGAGCATCTTCCCCTCGAGACGAAGCGGACCGGCGTTCATGCGATCGGACTCGAGCGGAACCTAGCGGACCGCCGGCTCCTTGGTCCGCGCCGCCAGCGCCTTTGCCTTGCTCTTCTCGGTGGCGAGCGCCAGGAGCCTCGGCAGGGTCGGCGCCTGGTCGAAGAGAGACATGACCGAGCGGACCTGCTCGTCGTCGCTGATCGCGATGCGATAGGCCTGCTCGTCTCCCTCGTAGCGGCGCGCCAGCTCGCGGCGGATGCCGGTGTCGACCCAGCGCTGCACGGCGGTGAGGGAGTCGGCGCGAATCTCCACCTTTTCCGCCTTCAGGAGCTCGCGGAACTCGTCCCGGATCGACGGCGTGAGGGCGTATTCCTTGGGCGCTTCCTTGTGCTTCACCGCGTACTTGACGGCGAATTTGAAGAAGACCTGCTTCTGCTCGAGATCCTGGACCAGCGTCGGAATCTTGACCTCGTCCAGTTCGATGTCGGGGGCGATGCCGCCGCCGCCGAAGACGGTGCGGCCCATCTCGGTCTTGTACTCGGGAAGCGGCTTCTTCACCTTCATGGAATCGGGAATCGCCGGGACACCCTCCTCCGATTCTTCGTCATGCGCGGCCAGCGCGCCGTCCTTCAGCTGCTCGTCCTTCTGGATGCATCGCCCGCTCGGCGTGTAGTACTTCGCCGTCGTCAGCTTCAGCTTCGGGCCGCGCACGCTTCGCGTGAGCGGGATCACGGTCTGGACCAGCCCCTTGCCGAAGGTCGTCTGCCCCGCCACCACACCGAGGTCGAGGTCCTGCACCGCGCCCGAGACGATCTCGCTCGCGCTGGCCGTCCACTGGTTCACCAGGACGACGAGCGGATATCCCAGATGCGGCTGGTCGGCGGTCGAGATGAAATCGCGGTTCTGCGACGGATCGCGGCCGCGCGTGTAGACGATCTTCTTGCCGCGCGGCGCGAACTCCTCGGAGACCTCCACCGCCTGCGAGAGGAGTCCGCCCGGATTGAAGCGGAGGTCGAGGATCAGGCCGCGCACCTTCTGCTTCTCGATCTTCGAGAGGGCCTGGTCGATCTCCTCGCGGCTCTTCTCGGAGAAACTGGAGAGGCGGATGTAGCCGATGCCGTTCTCCAGGACGCCCGCGAACGGGACGCTCTTGATCTGGATGATGTCGCGCGTGATCTCGAAGTCCACCGGCTTGTCGCGGCCCTCGCGGAAGATCGTCAGGACGACCTTGGTTCCCTTCTCGCCGCGCATCCGCTTCATGGCGTCGTCGCGGGAGAAACCCTCGGTGTTCGCTCCGGCGATGCGGATGATCCGTTCGCCGCCATGTATCCCCGCGCGCCACGCCGGCGTCCCTTCGATCGGCGAGACGACC
>JANOOP010000225.1:0-26936 GCA_031421415.1 Candidatus Eiseniibacteriota bacterium | reverse complement strand
AGGCATGGGACTCGAGATCACCGAAGTTCGAATCTCGCTCAGGGACGACGACAAGCTGAAAGCGTTCGCGAGCATGACCTTCAACGACTCGTTCGTGATCCGAGGTCTGAAGATCATCGAGGGGACGAACGGGATGTTCGTGGCGATGCCGAGCCGGAAACGGCCCGACGGCACGTACCAGGACATCGCGCACCCGATCAACAACGATTCGCGGAAGTTTATCGAGGATCGAATCCTCGATGAGTACGAGAAGGAGCGGGCGAAGCAGCCGGAAGGATCGCTCATCAGCAGCGAAACGCTGTAGGCGTTCCTGCCGGAATCGTCGGCGCCCTGGCGGGAGCCGGAGCACCGATCCCGCGACCTAGGATGGGGCGTCGGCAAGTGGTAAGCCAGGAGACTTTGGATCTCCCATCCGGAGGTTCGAATCCTCCCGCCCCAATACCTTCGTCAGCGATCCGATTTTCGACGTAGCATGGCTACCCCCCGCGGGCGAAAGCCCTCGGGAACGACCCAAAGCCAGTTCGACCTCAATGATCCCCGGGCCCCGGAGGCATCGTCCTCCGGCCCATCGAGCGCCTTCGGGCGTCTCGGGCCCGATTGGCGGAGGCTGCCGATCGGGCTTTGGGTCGTCTTTTTTTGCAGCGAATTCGTAGGGGGGGAGAGTTTTTGGCGCCCACGACGGAGGAACGGATGACGGTGAAGCTGGCGACCGATCGACGCGCGATACCGGTCTCACGTCCGGTTCCGGAGGAGCAGGGACCGGTGCCGTTGGAGCGAAGCCTTCGGCTCTTCACCGGAAACGCGAACCGTCCGCTGGCTGAGGCGATTTGCCATCAACTGGGAATCGAACTCGGCGACGCGACGGTGAGTGAGTTCGCCGACGGCGAGACGTCCGTCAAGATCAACGAGAACATTCGCGGCGCGGACATCTTCGTCTTCCAGCCGACGTTCGCGCCGGCGACGAATCTGATGGAGCTCCTCGTGATGATCGACGCCGTGCGCCGGGCCTCCGCGCGCCGCGTGACGGCGGTCATCCCGTACTTCGGCTATCAGCGGCAGGACCGCAAGGACCAGCCGCGCGTGCCGATCACGGCCAAGCTGGTCGCGAACCTCATCACGACGGCGGGCGCCGACCGCGTGATGACGATGGATCTCCATTCGGCGCAGATCCAGGGGTTCTTCGACATCCCGTTCGATCATCTCTACGCCGCGCCGGTCCTGGTGGACCACTTCGTCCGCCTCGACCTTACCGACATGGTGGCCATCGCGCCGGACATCGGGAGCGTGAAGATGGCGCGCGCCTACGCGAAGCGGCTGGGCGTGGGGCTCGCGGTGGTGGACAAGCGCCGGCCGCGTCCCGACGCCGTGGAGATGATGAACATCATCGGCGAGGTGCACGGGAAGAACGCGGTCATCTTCGACGACATCCTGAGCACCGGCTCGACGCTGGTGGAGGCGGCGCGCGCGCTTCGCGACGCGGGCGCACGGGATATCTACGCCGCGGTGACGCACGGAGTTCTTTGCGGCGACGCCATCCAGCGGATCACGGATTCCGCGGTGAAGGAGCTCGTCATCACGGACAGCATTCCGCACGCCGCGGGGACGCTTCCGCCGAAGATCCGCATGCTGTCGGTCGCGCCGCTCTTGGCGGAGGCGATCCGCCGCATTCACGACGAGGAATCGCTCAGCTCGCTGTTCATTTGACGGATTCGCCCCGAAGGGAAATCCAGGAACCGGAAGGAGCAGTCGCATGGCCATCGTGATTCTGAAAAGCATCCGGCGCGACGGAGTCGGCAAGGGTGTGGCGCGGCGTCTGCGCCAAGCCGGCAGCGTCCCGGCGATCTACTACGGCCGGGGCGAAGTTCCGGTCGCGCTCTCGGTCCAGGCGAAGGAGCTGGAGTCGCTGCTCCACGGCGCGTCGGCCTCGAACGTCATCGTCGACTTGAAGGTCGAGGGCGTGGCCGTCGGGGACCGCAAGGCGATCTTGCGCCAGGTTCAGCGCCATCCCGTGCGCGGCAACATTCTCCACGTCGACCTGCAGCACATCTCGCTCAGCGAGCGGATCATCGTCGAGGTGCCGGTCGTCCTCGTCGGCGTGCCGACGGGCGTGAAGGACGGCGGCGGCATCCTGGAGCACCTGCTCCGCGAGGTCGAGGTCGAGTGTCTCCCGACCGACATCCCCGCGAAGCTCACGGTGGACGTCTCGCACCTGAACATCGGCGAGTCGGTCCACGTGAGCGACCTGGCGATCGGCAACGTGGAAGTGCGCACGGAGGCCGAGCGGACCGTCGCGACGGTCGTGCCGCCGACGGTGCTCGAGGAGGTGAAGCCCGCCGAGGTAGCGCAGGCCGAGCCGGAGCTGGTGAAGAAGGAGAAGGGCTCGGGCGAAGAGGGAGAGAAGGAAAGTTAACGAGGGAAGGGTCGTCGTGGGGCTCGGCAATCCGGGTCCCGAGTATGCCGCCACGCGTCACAACGCCGGATTCATGGCGGTGGACGCGCTGGCCGAGCGGCTCCACCGGTTTTCCGGATGGACCCGCGACGGGGGCCTCCTGCTTGGGCGCGGAAAGGCCGGCCGGTTCGAGGCGCTGCTGGTGAAACCGCAGCAGTACATGAACCGGAGCGGACTCGCGGTCCGCACCCTGCTGGCCGAGGGGTGGACGCCCGGATCGATCGTCGTCGCGTACGACGACGTCTATCTGCCGCTCGGGTGCCTCCGGCTCAAACCGGGGGGAGGCCACGGGGGACACAACGGCCTCGAGTCGATCTTGGAAGCGGCCGGAACGACGTCGATCGCACGTCTTCGGATCGGGGTAGGACCGGCGCCCGCGTCGGCGGATTTGAAGGAATACGTGCTCGAGCCCTTCACGGGGGACGAGCGCGCGATCGTGCCCACGGTGATCGAGGCGGCCGCGCAGGCCGCGTACGACGCCGTGGCGCTCGGCCTCACCGAGGCCATGAACCGCTGGAACCGGTACGGCAAGGATCCGGTCGAAGCATGAGGAGACGATGAAGCTCTACGAAACCACGATCATCTACGACCCGAGTCTCGAAGAGACCCGGATCAACGAGGAAATCGAAAAAGTCACGCAGCCGATCGCGGCCGCCGGGGGCGAAGTGATCGACGTGCAGCGGTGGGGCAAGAAGAAGCTCGCCTACCTCATCCGCAAGCGGCGCGACGGCACCTATGTTCACGTGAAGCACAAGAGCCCGCCGACCCTGATCGCGGAGATGGACCGCCGTTTTCGGTTGAACGAGAGCGTTTTGCGCCACCTGAGCGTGATGGCGCCCAAAGACGAGCCGCTTCCCGAGCCCGCGCCCGCCGAGGGCGGCGAGCCCGGCGCGGATGCCACGGCGGCCTCGGCCGTCGTGCAGGAGTAGCCGCGGCTCCGGAACGTCCGGGCCGCGACGAAGACGAATTCGAAGGAGGAATCCATGGCGCGTGAGGGCGAATCGCGTTCGTTCCGACGCAAATTCTGCAAACTCTGCCTCGATAAGGTGGAGCGAATCGATTACAAGGACGACCGCCGTCTCGCCCGGTTCATCACGGACCGCGGCAAGATCGTGCCGCGGCGCATCTCGGGGACCTGCGCACGTCATCAGTCGCAGATCACCGAGGCCGTGAAGCGGGCGCGCATTCTGGCGCTCCTTCCGTTCACGAGCGACCAGTACCGCTAGGCCGTGACTTCGGCAGCCGACACGCCACGGCCGACCGCGTTCGCCGACGCGGTCCGGGCGACCGGCGCGATCCTGCTCGGAGCGGGGCTCATCCTGCTCGCGAGCGCCGATCTGCCGACGCCCCTTCCGTGGACCTACGGGCTCCTGCCGCTGGCGCTCCTCTGGTTGACGCGGAAGGTCGGGCTTCTCTTCGGATCGCTTGCCGCCACCGCGTCCGCCGGGGCGGTCTACGCTGGCGGAGTTCGCGAACCGGCGCAGCTCTTCTTCGTCGCGATGCTCGCCGTGGCGGGGCTGCTGCTCGCCGCCTGCGCGCGGCGGGGCGTGAAGGCGTCGACGGCGCTGGCGCTCGCCGTGACGCCGATCCTGGCCGCCGCGGGGGGATACCTGCTCCTCGGCGGGATGCACGATCTGTTGGCGGTGCTGACGGCGCGGCTGGAGGAGATCCGGCGGCTCGAGACCGAGCATCGCGTCTCGCAGACGCTCGGACTCAGCGCCGGCGAGTTCCATCGGGCCGTGGAGGAAATGGCGCGGCTCTGGGCGGTTCTCTTGCCGTCGCTGTTCGCCCTCAAGTGGGTGATCGTGATGGCGATCAACTGTTGGCTCGCCTCGGTGCTCTTCCAGGCCGAGGATGGATTCCCGGCCTTCGAGGCTTTTTCCACCTGGCGGGTCCATCCGGCCGCTTCGTGGGCGCTGGCCGTGGCGCTCGTCCTGATCGTGACGCGCGTGAATCCGGCGGTCGACGCGGGTGTCAATCTCGCGTTCCCGCTGGCCCTGGCCTATACGATTCAAGGATTCGCGGTGGCGCGCTTCTCGGCTATCGCGTTTGAGATGCGAGGCGTCGTCCAGGTGGCGATCGCCCTGCTCGTGGTGATGATGCCGATCCTCCTCGTGGCATTCCTGGGGATCGGATTTTTGGACGCGTGGTTCGACTTCCGCCGCCGCATCGTGCTGGGGATCGACGATTCCCTCGGCACCGGCAACGGAGCCTGATCGGAGGAGACGATGGAGATCATTCTGCTCGAAGACATCACGGGACTCGGCAAGCGGGGCGCCACGGTGCGCGTCGCGAACGGGTACGCCCGCAATTACCTGCTACCCCGCCGCAAGGCGATCACGGCCGTCGGTAACGCGCAAGCCGTCTTCCGCGACCGCGACCGCGCGCACCGGGGCCGCATCGAACGCGCCCGCCAGGACGCGTTGGCCGTGCGCGACCGTCTGGCGAATGTCTCGCTGCAGTTCTCGGTTCAGGTCGGCGAGGAAGAGCAACTCTACGGTTCGGTCAGCGCCACGGACATCCACGACGCGCTGGCCGCGCAGGGGTTCGAACTGGAGAAGAAGTCGGTGCGGCTCGAGGAGCCGATCCGGGCGCTCGGCGCGTTCGACGTGCCGGTCCACCTGTTCCAGGACATCGAGGCCCCGGTCAAGGTTTGGGTCGTACGGCAATGAGCGGCGCGCTCCCGCTTCGATTCGCCGCCGGCCTGCTGATCGCGGCGCTGGTCGCGCTCGCCGGATGCTCGGGTGGGCCCGCGCCCTCGACCGGCGCCGGCGCGACGACGAAGGCGGCCGGTTCGAAGACCGCTGCGGGGCGCCCCGGCGTCTGGCGCCCGGGGAAGCCCGACACGCTCGGACCCGTCGTGGCCGTGTTCGGGAGCCGGCGAATCACGAGGCACGACATCGACTCCGTCGTCGCGACGGCGCCGCTCGACGTGCAGCAGCGTCTTCGCACGCCCGAAGGCTACCGGCAGCTCATCGAACGCCTCATCTTCGAGGAGACGATGCTCCGGCTCGCCGACGAAGAGAAAGTCGAGCGCGACTCCGTCTACAAGGCCGAGATGGCCACGGCGATGCGGAGCGCGAAGATGCGCACGTACTACAACCGCCGGATCGCGGCGCTCCCGGAGCCGACCGATTCGATGATCCGGGCGGCCTACGAAGCGACCATCGGTGAGTACCACATCCCAGCGCGCGTCCGCGTTCGGCACATCCAGGTCGCCACGCAGCGCGAAGCCCAGGCCCTGCGCCAGCGTCTCGCGAAGGGCGGTCTCTGGGACGCGATCTGCAAGGAACGCTCCCAGGACAATACCTCGAAGGACCGCGGCGGCCTGGTGGGATACGCCTCGAAGGAGGCCGATCTCATTCCCGGCATCGGGACCGCGCCCGCGATCCTGGCCGCGGCGTTCGCGCTGAAGGAAGGCGAGATCAGCCAGCCGCTCAAGGGGCCGAAGGGATGGCACCTGATCCAGACCGACAATCTCGAGGAATCCGGTGTGCAGCCACTGGAGCAGGTGCGGAACCGCATTCGCACCGATCTCGAGGGGAAGATCGTCGATGAGTTTTCGACCGCCCTCACCGACTCGCTTCGGTCGATCGCGAACGCGGCCATCTTCGACGATTCGATCGCTGTCGCGCTGGAGCCGGCCCGCACGCCGATGGACTTCTTCAAGGAAGCCCAGGCCGCGGTCAATCCCGCCGACCGGGTCGTGCTCTACAAGAAGGTGATCGAGAAGTTTCCGCAGGACTCGGTCTCGGTGCAGGCGCGCTTCATGATAGGCTTCACCTACGCGGAGGATCTCGGCGACTACGAGGCGGCCAAGACGGCATTCGCCGACTTCCTGAGTCATCACCCCGCCTCGGAATTGGCGACCTCCGCGCGCTGGATGATCGAGAACATGGATAAAGCTCCGCCCCCCATGCAGGAGGATGCCGCGCCCCCCGACAGCACGAAGACGCCGCCGGGAACTGGGGGAGGAGAGAAGCCGGAACGGGCGCGACGAATCCCATGAGCATGATTCCGGTCCGCGTCGGAGGCCTGGCCATCGACGAGCGGACCAAGAGCCCCGTGGTGCTGCTCCACGAGATCGAGGGACCGCGCGTCCTTCCGATCTGGATCGGACCGATGGAGGCGAGCGCGATTCACAGCGAGCTGACGGGGAAGAAATACCAGCGCCCGCTGACGCACGATCTCCTGCTGTCGATCATCGAGGGGCTCCACGGGAAGGTCTCCAGGGTCGTCATCACCGACCTGAAGGAGAGCACGTTCTTCGCCAGCATCTACCTAGACGGGGGCCACGGCCCCGTGTCGGTGGACGCGCGGCCCAGCGACTCGATCGCGGTCGCCCTCCGATCGCGCGCCCCGATCTTCATCATCGATTCGCTCTTCGACAAGTCGACCCAGACCCCGGCTCCCGAAACGCCGGCCGAGAAGAGCCCCGAGGAGAAGGCCGAAGAGCTTCGGCGCTATCTGGAAGGGCTCCATCCCGAGGACTTCGGAAGCCAGTGGAAAACCGAGGACCTCTGATCGCGCCCTTCGGGGCCCGCTCGCCGGTCATTCCCCCTTCGGTATTCGTCGCGCCCACCGCGGTCGTGGTGGGCGACGTCGTCTTGGGCGAGGGAGCGAGCGTCTGGTACGGAACGGTCGTTCGCGGCGACGTCGGCCCGATCCGGGTCGGTGCGAGATCGAACATCCAGGACGGCTGCGTGCTCCACGTCACCACCGGGCTCCCGGGTCTCACGGTCGGCGAGGAGGTGACGGTGGGGCACCGCGCCGTGCTCCACGGCGCCACGATCCGCGACCGATGCCTCATCGGTATGGGAGCGATCCTGCTCGACGGCTGCGACATCGGCGAGGAATCTCTGGTCGGCGCGGGAAGCGTCGTCCGAGAGGGAACCGTCGTGCCGCCTCGTTCCTTCGTCGCCGGTGTTCCCGCCGTGGTCAAGGGCCCCATTCCCGCCGCGGTCCACGCGCGCCTTCGCGCCTCAGCCGAAGCCTACGTCGCGCTCGCGCGCGAGCACGCCGCGATCCATGCCGCTTCCTAGCCGCACCCGCTCGACGTCGCTCGCTCGCGCCCTGGGGTCGGCGCTCCTGGTCGCGCTGGCGGCGGGGGCCCTTCTCGCCGGCGCCGGGGTCGACGCCTCCACCGCGCCCTCCGGCAAACGCTACCCGTTGGGCCGGCCGGGCGAGCTGAAGGCGCGCCTCCTCGAGGAGCCGCGGGCCGCGATGGCTCCCGCGTGGGCGATCGAGTACGCGGGGCTTGCCGAGGTGGAACGGCTCGATCCACCGGCGCGCGCCGCCGAACGCCTCTGGGCCGCGCGCGTCGGCCTCGCGGCGGCAGGTCCGAAGTCGGCCGAACGGAAACGGCTCCAGGCGATCGCGGCGCCGCTGGAAGGCGCGCCCCTCGATTCGATCCCGATCAAGCGGGCGGCGCAGGGCCTCACCCGGATCGGCGTCGTGGTGCCGCTCAGCGGGCGCTATGAGCGCTACGGCAAGACCTTCGTGAACGGCATCCGCCTCGCGGCCGAGGAGCACAATCGGGACTGGGAGCCGGCCCTTCGCCTGATCCTCCACGACTCCGAGGGGGATCCGCTCGTCGGAGCGAAGAAGGCGCGCTGGCTCCTCAAGGACCACGGCGTCTCCATCCTCGTGGGGGAGCTCTTCACCGCGAACACCGCCCCTCTGGCCGCCGCGACGCAGGTGATCGGCGCGCTGCTCCTGTCGCTGTCGGCGACGAACGAGCGTCTGGCGACTCTCGGCGAGGGAGTCTTCCAGCTCCACCTCGGCGCGGCCGCCGCGGCCGGAGCGATGGCGGGATACCTCGCCTCCGAGCACCCGAAGTCCACCGCGGCGCTCCTGATCGCTCCGACCGCCGAAGACTCGGCGCGCGCGCTGGTGGTGGCCGACGCCTGCGGGCGGGCCGGGATCGGGATCGTCGGCATCGAGAAGCTCCCCGAGGGGACGGCCGACGCCACGAAGGCGATCGCGGCGCTCCGCGCGAAACGCCCGCAGGCCCTGATCCTCCTCGCCCCGGCGCGAATCGTCGGCATCGTGGCGCCGCAACTGCCGTCGGCGTGGCCCGGCGCGCGCGTCTACGGCTTCGACGACCTCGATCCCGAGGGATTGAACCGAGAGGCGCGCGAGGGGCTGGAAGGGGCGACGCTCTTCCTCAGCGATTACGCGCTGGCCGGCGCGGTGCGCGACTCCTTCCAGGTCCGCTACCAGCGGGTGCACGGGGAGGCGCCGACCCGCATGGCGGTGCGCGGCTATCTGGCCGGCCTTGCCATCGCCCGGGGAATCGAGGGGGGCGCCGCCACGACCTCCATGCTCCGCGAGGCGCTTCGCGCGCAGGTCTACGAAACCGACGAGGGTCGCACCCTCCGCGCGCTCCGGCCCGTCGTCCCCGCGTTCGCGGAACGGCTGGTCGTCCGAGGCGGACGCGCCGTCGACCCGAACAGCCCTTGAATCGCACCGGCGATTTGGCTACGGTGCGCCTGAATCGAGAATGGAGTCAGTTGGTCCCCAAACAGTTACGGGATGGAGGCTTGCCCATGATCCGACGGAACACGATGTTCCGCGAGGCCGCGCTTCTCGGCCTTCTCCTCGCTTTCGCGGCGGGGTGCGCCAAGCAATCGAACGAGATTCCGGTGGGCGTTTACGGATCGCTCACCGGCACCACCGCGACCTTCGGCATCTCGTCGAAGCAGGGCATCGAGCTCTTCATGGACAACGTGAACGCGGCGGGAGGCGTGGCCGGCACCAAGCTTCGGATCCTGGTAGAGGACGATCAGTCGAAGCCCGAGGAAGCGGCGACGGCGGTCCAGAAGCTCATCGACCAGGACGGCGTCGTGGCGGTTCTGGGCGAGGTGGCGTCGAGCCGTAGCATGGCGGCCGCGCCGATCTGCCAGAAGGCGGGGGTGCCGATGATCAGCCCCTCGTCCACCAACCCCAAGGTGACGGAGCTTGGCGACTACATCTCGCGCGTCTGCTACATCGACCCGTTCCAGGGGATGGTCATCGCCAAGTTCGCTCGCCAGACGTTGAACCTCTCGAAGGCGGCGGTCTTCCGCGACAACAAGAACGACTACAGCGTCGGTCTCGCCAACTACTTCTCCGAATCGTTCCACGCCATGGGCGGCACCGTTGTTTCCGACGAGGCTTACTCCGAGGGCGACCAGGACTTCAAGGCGCAGCTGACCGTCATCAAGCAGAAGAAACCGCAATTCATCGTCGTTCCGGGCTACTACACCGAGGTGGCCCTCATCGCGCGCCAGGCCCGCGAGCTCGGCATCGACGTTCCGCTCCTGGGCGGCGACGGGTGGGTCTCCGAACGTCTCCTGGAGATCGCGCAGGACGCGCTGAACGGCTCTTACTTCGTCAGCCACTACTGGGAGAAGGACCCGAACCCCGCGATCCAGAAGTTCGTGGCCGACTACCGCGCCCGCTACAACTCCACGCCCGACGCGCTGGCGGCGCTCGCCTACGACGCGGCCGGGGTTCTGGTGAACGCGCTCGAAGCGCTGAACAAGGAAGATCCCGCCGCCTTCAAGTCGCTCACCGGCCCGCGGACCGAGAAGCAAAAGGCCGCGCGCGCCAGGCTCCGGGACCTGATCGCCGCGACGAAGGAATATCCGGGCGTCACGGGGCGGATCACGCTCGATGGGAAGCGGAACGCCGTGAAGAGCGCGACCTTCCTCGGGATCAAGAACCGCGAATACGAGTTCGTCGCCGTCGTCGAGCCGTAGGCGCCCGGGCTCCGTGCAGGAACTCTTTCAGCAGCTGGCCAACGGGATCGCGTGGGGGAGCATCTACGCCCTCATCGCGCTCGGCTACACGATGGTGTACGGCATCCTGCGCCTCATCAACTTCGCGCACGGCGACATCTACATGGTGGGCGCGTTCGCGGCCTACTATCTCGCCCACCTCCTCCACGCCGGAGGGCCGGATCCGTCGCCGCTCCTGGCGGTGGCCGTGCTCCTGGGGTCGATGGCGATCTGCGCGGGGCTCGGCGTGGCGATCGAGTTCTTCGCCTACCGTCCGGTCCGGAAATCGGGACGTCAGACGGCCCTCATCACCGCCATCGGCGTCTCGCTCCTCCTCCAAAATCTCGGAATCCGCCTCTTCGGCGCCGATCCCAAGTTCTTCCCGCAGCTCGTCGCGCCTCGGACCATTACGCTCGCGGGGGGAGTGCTCGTGACGAACCACCAGATCACGGTCGTGGTGGTCTCGATCGTGCTCATGGTGGCGCTCACGCTCTTCGTCCAGCGGACCCGCACCGGGAAGGCGATGCGCGCCGTCTCGTTCCATCGCGACGCTGCGAGCCTCATGGGGATTCCAGTGAACCGCATCATCACGATCACGTTCGCCATCGGCTCGGCGCTGGCTGCCGCGGCGGGCGTGCTGGTCGGCCTGACCAATCCGAAGATCGAGCCCCTGATGGGAATCATGCCCGGCGTGAAGGCCTTCGTCGCCGCGGTTCTCGGGGGAATCGGAAGCATTCCCGGCGCCGTCATCGGAGGATTGGTGATGGGCGTCTCGGAGTATCTGGTGGTCGGCTACATCTCGTCGACCTATCGCGACGCGATCGCCTTCATCATCCTGATCCTGGTGCTGCTGATCAAGCCGGCCGGCCTCCTGGGACACAACGTTGCCGAGAAAGTCTAAGAGCGCCGTTCGCGCGCTCGCCGTCACGCTGGCCATCCTGGCCGGGGCCTGGGCGCTGAACGCGGCCGGGTCGGCCTACCTGAATCCCTACGTCTATCGGATCCTCGTCCTCTGCGGGCTGAACGTCATCCTCGCCCTGAGCCTCAATCTCGTGAACGGGGTCACCGGGCAGTTCTCCATCGGCCACGCCGGCTTCATGGCCGTCGGGGCCTACGTCTCCGCCGCCTTCACCGTCTACGCGACGCCGCGCCTCTTCGGCGTGGAGCCGGGGGCCGGCCCGCTGGCGTCGGCGTTCCCCTTCCTGGTCGCCCTCCTCCTGGGCGGAGCGGTCGCGGGCGTGGCGGGGTTCCTGGTCGGATTGCCCTCCATGCGGCTCCGGGGCGATTACCTCGCCATCGTCACCCTCGGGTTCGGGGAGATCATCCGCGTCGCGATCCTGAACATCGACGCGGTAGGCGGGGCGCGCGGCTTCGCGGGGATTCCCCAGCGGACCGACCTCGCCTGGGTGGCCGCCGTGGCCGCGCTGACGTTCGTCTTCCTGCGCAACCTGATCCGCTCGTACCACGGGCGCGCGCTCCTGGCCATTCGCGAGGATGAGATCGCGGCCGAAGCGCTCGGCGTCCCGACGACGCGGTACAAGGTCTCGGCGTTCGTCATCGCCGCCTTCTTCGCCGGCGTGTCGGGCGGGCTTTTCTCGCACTACACCTATCTCCACACCAACTCCTTCACCTTCATGAAGTCGATCGAGGTGATCGTGATGGTCGTGCTGGGGGGAATGGGAAGCCTCACGGGATCGGTGCTCGGCGCCTTCATCCTGACCGCGCTTCCCGAGGTGCTCCGCTTCGCGAGCGCCGAGCGGCTCATCATCTACTCGCTCCTCCTCATCGTGCTCATGATCTCGCGCCCGCAGGGGTTGCTGGGACACGGGGAGATCTCGTGGCGCGGGCTCCTGTCGCGGGGGCGAAAGTCCCCGACGGAGGCCGCATGATCGCCGCCGTCGCTCCCGCTCCGGCGAAGGCCTCGCCCGCCTCGGGAGGACCGATCCTCCGCCTGACAAACGTCACGCGCGCCTTCGGAGGCTTGAAGGCGGTCTGCGATCTCGATTTCGAATTGCCGCGCCGCGTGCTCGCCGGGCTCATCGGCCCGAACGGGGCGGGGAAGACCACCGTCTTCAATCTCGTCACCGGCGTCTACGCGCCGAGCCAGGGGTCGATCTACCTGGGGACCGAGCCGATCCAGGGCCGCCTGCCGAGCACCATCGCCCGCATGGGAGTGGCGCGGACCTTTCAGAACCCGCGGCTCTTCTCCGAGCTGACCTGTCTCGACAACGTGCGCGTCGCGTGCCACCTGCACGCCGGCGCCACCTTCGCCGACAGCGTCTTCCGCACGCCCCGGTCGGAGCGGGAGGAGGCCTTCATGGTGGAGCGGTGCGAGTCGCTGCTCGCGTCGTTCGGCCTCTCGCGCTACCGCGACGAGAAGGCGCGCAACCTTCCGTACGGCGACCAGCGCCGGCTGGAGATCGCGCGCGCCCTGGCCGCCGAGCCGAAGCTCCTCCTCCTGGACGAGCCGGCCGCGGGGATGAATCCCCAGGAGAGCGAATCGCTGATGCGCCTGATCCGCGACATCCGCGACCGCTACGACCTGACGGTTCTCCTGATCGAGCACGACATGAAGGTGGTGATGGGGATCTGCGAGCGGATCACGGTCCTCGATCACGGCGTGAAGATCTCCGAGGGAACGCCCTCCGAGATCCGGCGCGATCCGAAGGTGATCGAGGCCTACCTGGGCGAGGAGCCGTGAACCTGCTCGAGCTGGACGACCTTCACGTCCACTACGGCGCGATTCACGCGCTCAAGGGGATCTCCATCCGCGTCGATCGGGGGCAGATCGTCACGCTGGTCGGCGCGAACGGCGCGGGAAAGAGCACGACTCTTCGCGCCGTCTCGGGGCTCATCCGCCCCAGCCGGGGCGCCATCCGCTTCGACGGGAAGGACCTCGCCGGCATCCCGCCGCACCACGTCGTCCGCCTCGGCGTGTCGCACGTCCCGGAGGGGCGCATCGTCTTCGCGAACCTCTCCGTGCTCGACAATCTCGAACTGGGCGCCTATCTCCGGAAGGACCGCGTGGCGATCCGGGAGGACCGGGAGAAGATCTTCCGGCTCTTCCCGCGGCTGGAGGAGCGGAAACATCAGGCCTCCGGCACGCTGAGCGGCGGCGAGCAGCAGATGCTGGCCATCGGCCGTGCGCTCATGGCGCGCCCGACGCTTCTCCTCATGGACGAGCCGTCGCTGGGTCTCGCTCCCATTCTGGTGCGCGAGATCTTCACCGTCGTACGCGAGATCCGGGAGCAGGGGACGACGATCGTTCTCGTGGAGCAGAACGCGCGGCAGGCGCTGGCCGTGGCCGATGTCGGCTACGAGCTGGAGACCGGATCGGTCCGCCTGACCGATCGCGCCGCGGCGCTCCTCGACAATCCCTATGTCCAGGAATGCTATCTCGGGGGCGGAAGCGCATGACCGCCCGGAGTCGCGCGGGCTCCCGCGCCGCAGCGTCGCTTCGCGGCCTCCCGTCGGTCGACGCGCTCCTCCGTTCGGCGCCGCTTCAGGCGCTGGCGGCGCGCGTCCCGAGGGCGGTGCTCGTCTCGGCCGCGCGCCAGGCGGTGACCGCCGCCCGCGGCGCGCTCCGTGCGCCGGCGAAGGGAGCCGCGGCGGCTGCGGGACCGCCCGACGTCGCGGCCATCGCCACCGACGCCGCCTCGCGCGCCGAGGCGGCTATGCGTCCGAGCCTCCGGCCGGTCCTGAACGCCACCGGCGTGGTGATCCACACGAACCTCGGCCGCGCACCGCTGGCGGAGGACGCGGTCCGCGCCCTCGCCGCCATGGCCGGCTCCTACACGAATCTCGAATTCGATCTGGCGCGAGGCGAGCGCGGATCCCGCATGAGCCACCTGGAACCGCTTCTGCGCGAGATCCTCGGTGCCCCGGCGGCGCTGGTCGTGAACAACAACGCGGCGGCCATGATCCTCGCGATCAACACCTTCGCGCGGGGCAAGGAGGCCGTCGTGTCGCGGGGCGAGCTGGTCGAGATCGGCGGCTCGTTCCGAATTCCGGAAATCCTGGAGCGAGCGGGGGCGACGCTCCGCGAGGTGGGGACGACGAACAAGACGCGGATCGGCGATTACGAACGGGCCCTCGGTCCCGCGACCGGTGCCATCCTCCGCATTCACCCGAGCAACTTCGCCATCGTCGGTTTTACGGCCGAGGTGCCGCGCGAGGAGTTGGTTCGCCTGGCCCGCCGCCGGAAAATTCCCCTGATCGAGGACGTCGGCTCGGGGGCGCTGGTCGACATGACGCGCTTCGGCCTTCCCGACGAGCCGCTGGCCGCGCGCGCGCTGGCGGCCGGCGTCCCGCTCGTCACGGCGAGCGCCGACAAGCTACTCGGAGGACCCCAGGCGGGAATCCTGGCCGGGACGAAGGCGATGATCGCCGCCGCCAAGGCGAATCCGCTCACGCGGGCGCTTCGCGCCGACAAACTGACGCTGGCGGCCCTGGAGGCGACGCTTCGCCTCTACCGCGATCCGGAGCGCGCCGCGGAGGCGATCCCGGTCCTTCGCATGCTCGGGGAACCGGCCGCATCGGTCCGCGCCCGGGCCCGGCGGACGCTCCGGCTCCTCGGCGTGGAACGGGCTGTTCGCGCGGGCGCGGAGGTGGTAGCCTGCGACGGCGAAGTGGGCGGGGGAGCACTCCCGCTCGCCCGCGTTCCCTCGTTCGCCCTGTCGCTGCGCCCCGTTCGCGGGCGCGTCGGCGACCTGGCACGCGCGCTACGGACGGGTTCCGACCCGGTGATTGGGCGCGTGGAGTCGAATCGCCTACTGCTCGACATGAGAACCGTCGCGTCGCGCGAGGTGCCTCGGCTCGTCGCCGCCCTTGTCGCCGCGCTCGACCGGGAGACGTAATGGCCGTCGTCGCCACGGACGTCGAACGCTATTCCAGTCCGACCGCCTTCGCGCGGGAAGTGAATCTGCCGTTGCTCGGCAGCGCCTCGCTGGCGCCGGTCGCCGCGGGAGCCTCGCTGTCGGAACTCCTCGCCGCCAGCACCGCCGGGGCTCTCGAGCCGATCGTCGAGAATCTGGCGCAGACGCGTCAGTCGCTGACGCTCCGGTCGCTCCTCCTGGCGGGATTCCCGCACGATCCGGAGTGCTTCGCGCTCGGTCTCGCGCTGGGGCGGGCCTGGAGTCGCCGCGGACTCAAGGTGGCGGTCGTCGATCTGAACGCCTGGAACCCGACGATCGTCCGCGGTGTCGGCGACCCGGTCGAAGGACTGATCGACGTTCTCGAGTACGGCTGCTCCTTCCAGCGGGTCGCGTGGGAAGTCGTCGCCGGGTCGCTCTGGGTCGTCGGGCCGGGGACCCACCCCATGGAAGAGGCTCGCCTCGCCGATCATCCCGAGTGGGACCGCGCGGCCCGCGTCTTCGCGGCCCGCGCCGACGTCACGCTCTACGTGGCGCCGTTCTTGCGGGAGCGGCAGGGGCTCACCGGCCGGCTCTCGAAGCGGATGGACGGCGTCCTCCTGACCACCTCCATCGACCGCGTGAACCGCGTCGAGCTTCGCGACGCCTTCCTGGAACTCTGGGGATCCGACGCGCCGATCATCGGCTGCGTGGCGATCGAGCCGAGCCTGTCGCCCGCGCCCGCGTTCGAGACCGTCGCGCGACGCGTGTCGGCGCCGTCCGCTTCCGCGGCGGAACCGCGTTCCTACGAGCGCGCCCCCGAGGCGCCGGGCTCCGATAGGATTGCCGCCGACGAGGGGGCCGCGGACGAGAGGCCCGCCGACGAGGGTGAGTCCGCGCTGGTCGCCGCGCTGGAGCGCGAGGTCAGGTTCGGCGGCATGGGGAGGAAGCAACGCCGCGCGCGTCCCACCGACTGGCTCTGGAGCGGACTCGCCGTCGCCGTGATCGGACTGGCGGGCGTGGCGGCCTGGATGGCGTTCCTGGCGCCCCCCGATCGCCGGACCGCCACGAGCGAGACGCGGACGACGGGGGAAGAGTCGGTCCTCCCGGCGCCCGAGATCGGCACGCCGGGGGAGACGCCTCCGCCACGGCCACCGGTCACGGCCGCGACACCGTCGGAATCCGTGCCCACGGGGAAAGCACCCGCGAAGACGCCCGCCCCGGCGGCGCCGATCGCGGCGAGACTCGGATCGGGCTTCGCCGCGCCGACCTCGGGGCCCCCGAAACAGACGCTCGGCGCCTCGGCTTCGCTCACCGCCGCGCCGCCCGCGGACGGGAAGAAGTACCGCGTCCACGTGGCGTCCTTCCGTCGCGAGGAAAAGGTCGCGCCGATCGTGCGCGACTTGAGATTGAAGGGGCTCGACGCCTGGTTCGAACCGGCGCCCGACGGCTCCGGCTGGTATCGCGTTTTCGTCGGGCGCTTCGCGACCGAGGACGAGGCGGCCGCGTACGCATCCTGGCTGTTGCACAACAAGTGGGTCGATCGGGCCCACGCGTTCCCCTCCACTTCGAGGTAAGCCGTGTTCCTCAAGCGACTCGACATCCAGGGCTTCAAGTCGTTCCCGCAGCGCGTTCGCGTCGATTTCGGCCCCGGCATCACGGCGGTCGTCGGCCCGAACGGTAGCGGGAAGACGAACATCGTGGAAGCCATCCGCTGGGTTCTGGGCGAGCAGAACATGCGCCACCTGCGCGGCGACACGCTGGAAGACGTGATCTTCACCGGATCCGCGCACCGGAAGGCGCTCGGCATGGCCGAGGTCTCGCTCACCATGATCAACAATCGCGGCGTGCTCCCGTCGGAGTACTCCGAACTCACGATCGCCCGGCGGACCTTCCGCAGCGGCCAGAGCGAGTACAGCATCAACAAGAACGTCTGCCGCCTTCGCGACGTGCGCGACCTCTTCCTCGACACGGGGATGGGCTCGCACGCCTACTCGCTCATCGAACGCGGCATGGTGGACAACGTCCTCTCCGACGAGAGCGGCCATCGCCGCTTCCTCTTCGAGGAGGCGGCCGGGATCATGCGGTACAAGACGCGGAAGAAGGAGGCGCTCCAGAAGCTCGACCTCACCCTCACCGACCTGACCCGCGTCGGGGACGTCATCGGGGAGATCGAGCGGGAGGTCCGCTCTCTGGCCCGGCAGGTAGGGAAGGCGCGCCGCTACGGCGGGCTCCGCGACGAGATCAAGAGCCTCGACCTCGGCCTCGCCAAGGAGCAGGTCGACCGGCTGATGGCCGGGACCGCGGCGCTGCGCCAGGAGCGGATCGTCGTGGAGAACCGCCGCGTGGAGCTCTCGGGGACGCTGGCCCGCCAGGACGCGGAGATCGAGGAGTTGAAGCTGGAACTCCTGAAGCGCGAGGGCGAGGTCCGCCTGGCGCAGGAGGCCCTGTCCGAGCACGAGGCGCGCGGCTCGGCGCTTCTGAACGAAGTCTCGGTGCTCAAAGAAAGGCGCGCGGGACTCCTGGAGAAGCTGGAGCACGCGCGGTCGGAATCGGCGCGACTTCAGGCGAGCGTCGAAGAGGTGCGGAATGCCGCCGCCCGGCTCGTCGAGGAGCGGACGCGGCTCGAGGGGGTGGCGCGCGAGAAGGAAGAGGAAGAGCTCCGTCTCGGCGTGAAGCTCGCCGAGCTGGGGCCGGTCCTCGACCAGCAGCGCGGCGCGCTCACGGAGCGGAAGCAGCTCTCGCTCGACCTTTTCCAGGCTCGCGTGAAGCAGGAGTCGAGCGCCCGGGCGCTTCTCTCCCGGCACGAGGAGCTGTCGCTTCGGCGCGACGAGCTGACGGCGCAGCGCGCCTCGCTCGCCCGCGAGCAGGAAACGCTCCTGGCGAATCTCGAGGAGATTGTCCGCGCGCTGGAGACCACGGGGATCGAGGCGGAGGCCGCGCGCCGCACCGTCGAGGAAGCACAGGCCGCCCTGGTGGACGTGGAGCGCCGCCTGGCGACGCACGACGAGGTGGAGAAGCGGGCTCGCGAATCGTACGCGGCGCTCGAGGCGCGCTACACGACGCTGAAGGAGTTGAAGGAGAAGTATGAGGGCTATGACGCCAGCGTCCGCTGGCTGGTGGCGGGCCCGACTCGCCCCGACCGGATCCTCGGCACGGTGGGCGACGTGCTCCACGCCTCCGGCGAGTGGCTGGTCGCGCTCGAGGCGGCGCTCGGCGAGGCGGTGCAGTTCATCGTCGCCGAGCGGACCGATGCCGCCCTCTCGGCGCTCGCCTCGCTCCAGCAGTCGGGAGAGGGACGCGCCACGTTCGTCGCGCTCGACCGGCTGTCGCGCGCGCGCGCCGCGATCATTCCCGACGAGATTCTCCACGCTCCCGGCGTACGCGGGGCGCTCCTCGATCACGTGCGCTTCGAGCCGGGCTACGTCGCCCTCGCGGGATTTCTCCTCTCCTGGATCGTGGTCGTCGACTCGCTCGAGGTGGGACTTCAGCTGATCGAGCAGTACCCGCAGCACCGGCTCCACTTCGTGACTCCGAAGGGCGAGCGGGTGGTCGGCCCCGGCATCGTGCATGGCGGCAGCGGCGCCACGCGCGCCGGCTCGGTCCTCCGGCGGGAAGAAGAGCTGGTCGACCTGGCGCAGGCGCTGGAGCGATCGGCCGCGTCGCTCGCCGAGACGGTCGCCTTGTCGGAGTCGCTCCGCGCCGAGCGGACCCGCTGCCAGGAGACGCTGGAAGCGGCACATCGCAGGCTGGCGGCGGCGGAGCAGGCGCATCGGACGCAGGAGTCGCGCCGCGCGGAGCAGATGATTCGAGGCGACGGCATGGGGCAGGCGGCTTCGTCGCTCGAGGCCTCGCTGGCGTCGGTGGCGGGCGACATCGCCCGCGCGCTGGCGGACGCCGACGTGGCGAACCGCGCGCTCCAGTCGGCCGACGACGAGCGAGGCCGTGTGGACGAGGTCCTGGCGCGCGAGGAGGCGGAGTTCCGCGCGCTGGAGCAGGAGCGGGAGAGCGTCACGGCGCTCCATGCCGAGATCCGCATCGAGACGACCCGCACCCGCTCGTCGTTCGAGACGACGGTCCGCGAGATCGAGCGGCTCCATCTCAGCGCGGGGGAGGCCGAGCGGGCGATCCGGAACCGTCTGGAGGAGGCCGCGGAGACCGAGCGGCGCATCCGCGAGACCGAAACCCTCACGGTGGAGCGGGAGTCGGAGCTGGCACTGGAGATCGAGCGGAAGGCTGAGCGGGAGCTGGTGCTTCAGAAGGCGCGCGAGCGGTTTGGCGAGGTGAAGGGAGCGGCCGACGACATCGAGGCGAGGACTCGCGATCTCCGCCGGGAGCACGGCACGCTGACCGAGCAGATCCACCGCGCCGACCTGGAGCAGGCGGAGGCCGACGGCGACATGCGCCGTCTCACCGAGCGCGTCTGGAACGAATACGAACTGGAACTCGCGACCTACGTGGCGCCGACCGGCCTCATCGAGGTGGAGCCGGCCGGGGCCTTGGCGGAGCTTGAAGAGGGTGACGGGGATGGTGAAGGGGATGTCGACGGCCTTGCCGGAGAAGAGGACGCCGAGTCGGGCGTTCGCGTCTCCGACGGGGCGATTGTGGACCGGGGGGACCGGGGCGAGGCCGCGGGCGACACGACCGAGCCGGGCGCCCCGCTCGCGCCGGGCGCCACGGAAGGGGAGCGCCGGGAGCGCCTTCGCACGCTGCAGGAGAAGCTCCGCGGCCTCGGCCCGGTGAATCTCCTGGCGGTGCAGGACTACGAGGAGCGCCGCACGCGCCTCTCGTTCCTCACGGGACAGCGGAAGGACCTGGATGACGCGCGCCAGCAGCTTCTGGAGGCGATCGAGAAGGTGAACCTGAGCGCCTCGGAGCGCTTCAAGACGACGTTCGATCAGGTGAACCTCAACTTCCAGCAGGTCTTCACCACGCTCTTCGAGGGGGGAGAGTGTTCGCTCGTCCTCACGGGCGACGATCCGCTGGAAGCCGAGATCGAGATCCTGGCCCGCCCCCGCGGGAAGAAGCCGCAGTCGATCTCGCTCCTCTCGGGAGGCGAGAAGGCGCTCACGGCGATCGCGCTCCTCTTCGCGATCTATCTCGTGAAGCCGAGTCCCTTCTGCATCCTGGACGAAGTCGACGCGCCGCTCGACGACGCCAACGTGGAGCGTTTTGTCCGCCTCCTGCGCGACTTCAGCGAGAAGACGCAGTTCATCGTCGTGACGCACAACAAGAAGACGATGGAGACGGCCGACTGTCTCTACGGCGTCACGATGCAGGAGCTGGGCGTCTCGAAGCTCGTCTCGGTCCGGTGGAACCGCGAGCGTCCGACCGAAATCGAGTCGATCTCTATCTCGCAGGAGCACGAGCCGGAGAGCGAGGCGATGCCCGCCGAAGCGACGGTCTCGATGGCCTCCGCCGAGCCGGCCGCCATGCTCGAAGGCGCCCCGGCCGCCATGCCGGAAGCGGAGCCGGCCGGCGCCGACAAGGGCGAAACCGCCTAGGCCGCCGCCGGCCCGGCGCGCGCCACAGACCTTCCGCCGTGGGCTTCCTCGACAAGCTCTCCCAGGGCCTCAAGAAGACGCGCGACGCCATTGTGGGGCAGGTCGCGGCAGCATTCCAGCCGGGGCGCTCCCTCACCGGCGACGACTACGACGCGCTGGAGGAAGCGCTCCTCCGCGCCGACGTCGGTCCGCAGGCGACCGATCGGCTCCTCGCCGCGGTGCGGACGACGCTGAAGGACTCCTCGTACAAGGGGACCCCCGCCGAAGCGCTCCAAAACGCCGTGGAATTCCTGTTGGCCGACGCCTCGCGGGCCGCCGCCTCGCGGGTCGACGTCGCGCCGGCGGCCGGCGCTTCTCCGAAGCCATTCGTGACGCTGGTCGTGGGCGTGAACGGGACGGGGAAGACGACCACCATCGCCAAGCTCGCGAACCACTACCGGCGGGAGGGTGAGTCCGTCCTCCTGGTGGCGTGCGACACCTTCCGGGCGGCCGCGGCTGATCAGCTCGAGGTCTGGGCGAAGCGAGCCGGCGTGGAGATCCATCGCCAGGCGGAGGGCGCCGACCCCGCGTCGGTCGCGTTCGACGGAATCGCGCGGGCGAAGGCGCGCGGCGTCGATCGCGTCCTCGTCGACACGGCGGGCCGGCTTCACGTGAAGGCGAATCTCATGGCGGAGCTGGAAAAGATTCGCCGCGTCATCGGCAAGGCAGAACCCGGCGCGCCGCACGAGACGCTCCTCGTCCTCGATGCCACGATGGGGCAAAACGGCCTGGCCCAAGCGCGTGAATTCGACAAGGCCCTCGCGCTCTCCGGGCTCGCCCTCACGAAATTGGACGGGACGGCCAAGGGCGGCGTCGTCTTGGCCATCGCCGAGACGCTGAATCTCTCGATCCTCTGGGTCGGCGTGGGGGAGGGGATGGACGACTTGATTCCATTCGACGCCGCGGAATACGCGCGTGGATTGGTCGGGGCGCCCCAGGCTCGTCCCGCCGCGCCGTAGCGCGCGGCGACTACTCTCCCGCGAACCCCACCTGGTTCTTCCCGCGATCCTTCGAGGCGCGCAGGTTCATGTTCGCGCGCGTCCAGAGTTCGTGCCCCACCTTGTCGCGACCGGCCCGGTCGAGTCCGCGGGAGCGGTCGAGGTGGAGCGGCACGTCGCCGGGGAACATGGCGCCTCCCATGCTGAGCGTCACGCGGACCGCGCTCTCGCGCCCGTCCAGTCCGGGCACCACGATGGCTAGATTCTGCGCCTTCACGCGAAGGCGCTCGCAGATCTCGCGCGCCTCGCTCTTCGTCGTCTCGGGGCTGAGGATCAGCGCGAACTCCTCGCCGCCCCAGCGGGCCACCGTGTCGAAGGGGCGGAGGCTTGTCGAGAGGGTCTGGGAGATCTCCCGCAGCACGACGTTCCCCGCCTCGTACCCGTAGGTGTCGTTCACGCGCTTGAAGTCGTCGATGTCGGCGATGACGAGGGCCATGGAGCGCCCCTCGCGGTAGGCGCGCGCGATCTCGTGGTCGAGTTGCCGGCCGAAGTAGGGGCGGTTGTAGACCCCGGTCAGCTCGTCGATCATGACCAGGAGGCCGAGTTTCTTCAGCGTGTTCAGGAGATCGGTGGCGTGCTCGGCGACCACGGTAAGGATGCCGACGCGCTCGTCATTGAAGAAATCGGGATCCTTGCTCCACGCCTCCAGGACAAAGAGGAAGGGAGACCCCGGTTCGCCGACCCGGGCCATCGCGAGCGAGCGGTAGGGCCCGGCGGTTCCGGTCGGCTCGTAGGGGGCGACGGCAAGGTGCATGGTGGCATCCATCGCCTCGGCGTCCACCATGGCGTGAACGAAGCCCGTCTCCGAGAGGTCGCGCACGTAGAGGGGAAGGGATCGCTTCGCGACCCACGCCTCGGCGAGCGCGCGGTTCCACGGTTGTCCCTCGCTCACCGGCTGCAAGTAGCGGGCGTCCTCGAGGCCGCGCTCCAGCGAGTAGAGCCGCGTCTCGTCGCACTCCAGCACGTCCCGCGCGGAGGCGAGGATCGTGCGGAGAATGTCGCCGATGTCGGTTTGAAGATACTCGGCGTTTCGCTCGTCGCGGGTGAAGAGCTTCCGTTCGACCGAAATCAGAAGCGACAGGCTCTTGTAGAGGAGCCGGCTCCGCGCGTGCCAGTGCGGGCGCGTCGCCCGTGCCAGTTGTCCCGGCGGGGGCGACGCCGGGGCTGACAGCAGAAACGACTCGCCCGACTGGGGCACGCGGTAGCGAACGTACGATTTCCCGTCTCGAAGAAAACGATCTACGTGCTCGAGAAGACCTTCCGCGCGCATCCGCTCGGCGAGATCGAACGCGAGTTCCTCGCGGCGCGCTTCCGTGAGCCCGGAGAGGTTGAGTTCGATCTGGGCCCTCCGGTCGGCGGGATCCGCCTCGTGGAGCCAGAGCGATGAGAGGAAGGCCGTGCGAATGCGGCTCGTTTCGTTCATTCCCTCGGACTCGGATGCGGGCACGCGGATGACTGGGAACGACCCGCTAAGTATAACACGCAGGCCCCTTCGGCCGCCCCCGGCCAGGTTTTGGCCGCCCTTGTAACGCCTATTTGCGCTTGAATTTTGGGAGGCGGTGTGGTAGGGTTCGCGCACGTAGCCGGAGTGCCATCCCACGGAAAGGGTGAGCATGGCTCTCGAACCGATCGCCCAGCACGCTCCATCCCCGGTCCCCGCCGGGATCGCGTGTGGGCACTCTATGGTCCTTCCCTCTTGTCTTTCAGACCGCCGACCGGCGCGTTTTTCGCTTTCGCCGCGCGCCGTGGAGACCACTTCATGAAGACGCCCAGCCGTGGGGTCACCCCACCCCGGTCCCTTCCCGATGCAAGCCGGATACGCGGAGGCAGTCTCATGGTAGGACCACGTGGAATGTTCCCCTGGATCCTGCGTTCGACATTCGTGATGAGCCTCCTGGGGGCGCTTTGGATCGCCGCACCGTCGCCGACGTTCGCCCGCCCGTACAACATCGATCCGGGCCCCGGGGAATCGGGTGACCCGACGGCGGACGATCAGCCTAGCCCGACGCCCAAGCCGAAGGCGAGGGCGGTGCAAATCCCGATCGCGTCGCAGGGAACGACTCACGAGGCCACGCTCGGACGCGGCCGCACGGTGATCGTCCGGGTTCCTTGGGAAGTCTATCGTCGGCTTCTGACCCGTTACTGGGTCCGGTAGCCGGTCGTTCGAGAACGCGGGGACAGTGAGATCCGGGGCGCCTTCGGGCGCTCCGGATTCCCAAACATGCCGGAACAACGCCAACCGAACGAAGCGTCCGACGCCCTGATTGGGCGGCTCGAGGACCTCCTTGCCCGTGCGCGCTTCTCCGATGCGCTCGACGCGGTCGCGGAGGCCCATTCCGTCGGCGCCGTGGACGGGGAGATGGAGACTCCGCTCCTCCTCGCCCGATGCCGCGCGCTCCTGGGACTCGGCCGCTGGCGCGAGGTGTCGGAAAGCGCCGAGCAAAAGCTCGAGGAACTCTACGCGCTCCGCCCCGACGACAAACGCTCCATCCTGGAATTCCACATTGCCGCCGGCCGCGCCGCCTGGCGCCTGGGCCGGCCGCCGCGGGCGGAGGAGCATTTCCGCGCCGCCTACCACATCAGCCGCTGGGACTTCGAAGACACCGGCGGAATGCTCCGCACGCGAAACCTCCTCGGGCTCTGCTTCCTGGGGGCCGGAGATCTTCACCGGGCCGCCGCCGAGTTCGAGCGCGGCCGGAAGGAAGCCTCCGACGCGGGGCTCTACCACGAAGAAGCAGCCTTCGCCCTGAACGGGAGCATCGCGGCGCTCAAGCTCGGCCGCCTCCAGCGCGCGGAGTCCGAACTCGATCGCGCGCGGCTCCTCTATGGGGAGCGCGGGCACTCGCGCGGCAAGGTGCAGGCACGGCTGGTGCGCGCATGGCTCCTTCGCGTGCGCGGCGATCTGCGCGCCGCGGACTGGGAAGCGCGCGGGGCCCTCTCCGAGGCGGAAGAGCACGGCTTCGAGCGCGAGCGGGTGATCGGGCTCGAATACCTCGGCGAGATCGCGCTCGACCGGCACGACAACCAGGGCGCCATCGAGCGGCTGGACGAGGCGCTGGGGCTGGCGGAGCGGCTCGCCCCCGAAGGCGACCTTATCCCCGAGCTCTGCCGCCGGATCGCGGAAGTCCACGCGCGGATCGGCGAGCCGAATCGCGCCCTCGTCACCTGCGAGCGCGGGCTCCGGATCGCAAAGAAGATCAACGACCGCTACGAAGAGGCCGCGACGTACCGCGTGATGGCGACGGCGAACCTCCTCCTGGGCCACCGCGAGCGCGCCATTCGCACCGCGCAGGAGGGGATCCAGGCGCTCCGGAAGCTCGAGGCGGCGCACGAACTCCTCCGTCTTCTGGTCTGGGCCGGCGAGACGCTCCTGGCCGGCGGAGACGCGGAAGATCGGCGGCAGGCGCGCGACTTCCTCTGGGAAGCGCGGAGCCTCGCGATGACGATGCGTCTCGAGGTCTACATCGAACGAGTCGAGAAGGTCTTGGGCGTCGATCTCCGCATCCCAGCCCCCACCGAAGCGGCGGCGCCGGCTCCGCCCGAGGTGCTTCCGTCGAACGCCAACGCGGCTTGTTTCCGCTACGGAATCGTCACCGGCGATCCACGGATGGTCGATCTCATGAAGATCGTGGAACGCGCCGCGAACAGCCGGCTCCCGATCCTCATCTTGGGGGAGAGCGGTGTGGGGAAGGAACTCCTCGCACGCGCCGCGCACGCCCTGAGCGAGCGGCGGGACGGCGTCTTCGTCGTGAGCCACTGCGCCGCGTTGCCCGATGGGCAGCTTGACGTGGAACTCTTCGGCGAGGAATCGGACGTAGGGACGGCGGGACGGAGCACGCGTCCGGGACTCTTCGAGGCGGCGAACGGCGGGGTCATCTTCCTCGACGAGGTGAGCGAACTCCTGACCGGCGCCCAGGCGAAGCTGCTTCGCGTCATCGAGAACGGCGAGCTTCGCCGGGTCGGCGGCGTGGCGCTCCAGCAGGTCGACGTCCGCGTGATCGCGGCCTCCACGCGCGACGTGCCATCCCTGGTGCGGCGCGGGCTCTTCCGTGACGATCTCTACTACCGCCTGAACGGCATCCGGCTCGAAGTGCCACCGCTCCGCGAGCGCCCGGGCGACATCCGCCTCATCGGCTCCTACCTCCTGGAGCGGGCCTGCAAGCAGGCGCGGAAGTCGATCGCGCTTCAGGAAAACGCCTGGACCATACTCGAATCGCACGGATGGCCGGGAAACGTCCGGGAGCTTCGAAACGTCCTCGACCGCGTCGTGGCGCTGGGCCGCGACGGGGACACCGCCGGTCCCGAGGCGATCCAACTTCCGAGCCCTCGCGCCCTGGCCGGCCGCGCGGGCATGCGCGGGCGTCCCGCCGCGAAGAGCGACTCGGGCCACGAGCGCGTGGCTATCGTGAACGCCCTTCGGGTCAACCGCGGCAATCAGTCCGAGGCTGCCCGGAGCCTGAACGGCATGAAGCGAACGACGCTCCTCTACAAGATGAAGAAGCACGACATCCGCCCCGAGGAGTACGGCGCCTAGTTCCTGCTCCCCGCGCTCAGGGTCCGGCGGCGGCCCGAGTCCACTCCTTGACCGCCCCCGTCGCCCCCTGCTATCGTCACCCCGCGCTCGAACGATAACGGGCGCATCCCGAAGCACTTACGCGACGGACGTCCGCGTCCACCGCCTCGTACTCTTGAGGAGCGCCTTCCATGGTCCAGGAATTGATGCGGGGCCTTTCGATCACCCTGTCGCACCTGTTCAAGAAGCCGGTGACGCTCAAGTACCCCGAACAGCGGATGCAGATGTTCCCCCGATTTCGCGGTCTCCACGAGCTCCATCGCTACGCGAACGGGCTCGAGCGCTGCGTCTGCTGCGGCCTCTGCGCCGCGGTCTGCCCCGCCGACGCGATCTACATGGAAGCGGCCGAGAACACCGAGACCGAGCGCTACTCGGCGGGGGAGCGCTTCGCCAAGCGCTACGAAATCGACATGCTCCGCTGCATCTTCTGCGGCTATTGCGAGGAGGCGTGCCCGGAGGACGCCGTCTTCCTGGGGCACAACTACGAGCTCTCGGACGTCTCGCGCGACGCCTTCATCTACTCCAAGGAGCAGCTCCTCGTCCCCGTGGGGACGACCCACTCCCCCGGCATCGTCCGCGGCCGCTGACGTGCGCCCACGCGGGGTGAACCGCGGTGGCTGAGGGCTGGCCGCTCGCCATCGCCTGCGGCGTTCTCGCCGGGCTCGCCAATGTTACCGGCGGCATGCTGGCCGTCGGTGCCCGCACCTGGGATCACGTCCGCCAATCGTACCTCGTCGCCTTCGGCGCCGGATTCATGCTGGCC
>JANOOP010000224.1:0-3740 GCA_031421415.1 Candidatus Eiseniibacteriota bacterium | reverse complement strand
CATTTCTCCCCACGCTGAAGGAAGACCCGGCCGACGCCGAACTCGTGAGCCACAAGCTCATGGTCCGCGCCGGCATGCTCCGCAAGCACGCGGCCGGCATCTATAGCCTCCTGCCGATCGGGTGGCGCGTGACGAAGAAGGTCTCGCAGATCGTGCGCGAGGAGATGGACCGATCGGGCGCGGAGGAGGTGCTCCTGCCGATCATGATGCCGGCCGAGCTCTGGAAGGAGACCGGCCGCTGGGGCAAGTACGGCAAGGAGCTCTTCCGCCAGCGCGACCGGCACGACCGCGACTACGTGCTCGGGCCGACGCACGAGGAGGCCATCACCGATCTGGTTCGCAACCACGTGCGCTCCTACCGGGATCTGCCGCTGAACCTCTACCAGATCGGAGTCAAGTTTCGCGACGAGATCCGGCCGCGGTTCGGCCTCATGCGCGCGCGCGAGTTCCTGATGAAGGACGCCTATTCGTTCCACGTGGACGACGCACAGCTCCACGAGACGTACGAACGGATGCACGCCGCGTACACGACGATCTTCCGCCGGTGCGGCCTCACGTTCGTCGTCGTGGAGGCCGATTCGGGAGCGATCGGGGGCGACGTGAACCACGAGTTCATGGTGACCGCCGACTCGGGCGAGACGGAGATTTTCGCCTCCGGATGCGGGTACGCGGCCTCGTCGGAGAGCGCGAAGTTTGCCTGGACGCCCCTGGCCGAAGAGCCGGCCGAGCCGCTGGCCGAGCGGGAGACGCCGGAGAAGCGGACGGTGGAGGAGGTCGCCGCGTTTCTACGGATCGGCGCCGACCGACTCTTGAAGAGCCTCGTGCTGTTCGCCGAGGAGGAGCCGGTACTGGCGATCGTTCCGGGAGACCGCGAACTCAACGAAGCGAAGCTGGCCCGGCATCTCGGCGGCGCCCCGATCCGGCTCGCCACGGCGCAGGAGATCGAGCGTCTCACGGGAGGTCCGCTGGGGTTCACCGGACCCGTGGGATTGGGCGGGAAGATCCGGACGATTGTCGACTCCACGATCCAGGAAGGGCGGAACTACGTCGCCGGCGGGAATCGCAAGGATCTCCATCTGCAAAACGTCCGGCTGGGCCGCGACGTGACGGCGACGGAGCGGGCCGACCTCACGACCGCCAGGGTGGGCGATCGTTGCCCCCGATGCGGCGACGTCATGGTGGTCCGTCGGGGTATCGAGGTCGGGCACGTCTTCAAACTCGGCTGCAAGTACTCGGAGGCGATGGCGGCCCGCTTCCTGGACGCCGAGGGGAACGAGCGGACCATCGTCATGGGATGTTACGGCATCGGCGTGACGCGCATCGTGGCGGCCGCCATCGAGCAGTCGCACGACGAGAACGGGATCATCTGGCCGATGCCGATCGCGCCGTACCAGGTCCACATCGTTCCGGTGAACTTGAAGGAGGCGCGCACGCGAGAGGTGGCGGAGGAGCTCTACGCCGCGCTGATGTCGTCGGGGATCGAAGTCCTCTTCGACGATCGCGACGAGCGGCCGGGCGCCAAGTTCAAGGACGCCGATCTGCTCGGGATTCCGCTCCGCGTGACCATCGGGGAGAAGGGGCTCGTGGATGGGATCGTGGAGCTTCGGGACCGAAAGACGTTGGCCGTGGCGCGCGTCCCGGTGGGAGACGCGGCCACGGCCGTGATCGCGCGCGTGCGCGAGGCGCTTACGGTGGCTACTTCTTAGCGGCCCGGTTCGCCGCCTTCGCCAGGCGGGACTTGCGGCGGTTCGCGGCGGCCTTAGGCAGGACACCCTTCCGCACCGCCCGGTCGAGCAGGGAAACGGCGCTCCGGATAACTTCCTTATCCGTAGGAGCTTCCGAGACCTTCTTCAGGGCCGACTTGAGTCCAGTCTTGACGGCGATGTTGCGCGTGCGGTCGCGCTTCGTCGTCCGCATGCGCTTTTCCGCTGATTTGTGGTGCGGCATTCCAAACCTCCAAGTGTCCGATACCTACTCCAACGCGAACGGCCAACCTTACCGGACCGGTGCGCTTCTGTCAATCGCATGGTAGCGCGTGATATACTTCGGCCGATGGCTCCGCGCAGCCGGGACCGGCGCGATGCCGGCAGCCCCACCGACCCGCCTCACGCCGTCGCGATAACCCCCGCGTCCGGCCCGATTCACGCCCTGTCCGAGAAGCTGGCCGCCTTGCCGCCGCAGCCCGGCGTCTACATCTTTCGCGACCGGAAGGGCGACGTGCTCTACGTCGGGAAGGCCAAGCGGCTCGACCAGCGCGTGCGGTCGCACTTCCAGGATCCCGGCGCCGTGGGGCCCAAGCAGGTCGCGCTCATCCGGAAAGTGCACGATGTCGACTTCATCGCCGTCGAGTCGGAGATCGACGCCTTGATGCTCGAAGCGACCCTCGTCCGCGAGAAGCAGCCTCCGTACAACATCCGGCTCAAGGACGACAAGCGCTACCCGTACGTCCGCGTCTCCTGGCAGGAGGCCTACCCGCGCCTGACGCTCGTGCGACGCCAGCAGCGGGACGGAGCGCGCTACTTCGGCCCCTACACGGAAGTGAAGGGACTGCGCCAGCTGCTCCACCTGACCCGCTCCATCTTCCCGATGCGCTCCTGTCGCGACATCGAGAGCCACATCGCCGCGAAGCGGGAGTGCCTCGACTTCCACATCGGACGCTGCACGGGGCCCTGCATCGGGGCGCAGTCGCGCGAGGAGTACCGGGCCATGGTCGAGCAGTTCTGCGATTTTCTCTCGGGCCGGCGCGAGGAGGTCGTCGCGCGCTTCCGGACGCTTCTCGAGGAAGCCTCCGCCCGCCGCGAGTACGAACGGGCTGGAAAACTCCGCGACCAGATCCGAAAGCTCGAGTCGATCCTGGCGCGTCAGCGCATGGTCGACGTCGGCGGAGCCTCGGTCGACATCGTCGGCGTGGCGCGCGGCGACGGGGATGCGTGCGCGGTCGTCCTGAAAATCCGCGATCGCCGCGTCGTGGCGCGGGACGTTCGCTGGTTGCGGGGCGCGGGATCGGTCTCGGACGGAGCCGTGGCGGGCGCCTTCGTCGGCCTCTACTACGCGCCGGACGACGCCATCCCGGAAACCCTCGTGGTGGAGACCGATCCCGGCGACTTGCCGGAGGAGCGCGCGTTGCTCGAATCGTTTCTCTCGAGAAGCGCCGCCGCGCCGGTTCGAATCCGGGCGCCGCGCGATCCCGCCGAGCGGGCGCTGGCGCGAACCGCGCGGCGCAACGCGGCGATGCTTCTCGCCCGCGCCCGCGGCGACACGCCCGACGGTCTCTCGGGCGCCGTGGGCGAGGAGTCGCTCGCGCTCCAGCGCACGCTCTCGCTGTCGCGTCCGCCGCGCCGTCTCCGCTGCTTCGACGTGTCGAATCTGCAGGGGACCTACGTCGTGGCGTCGATGGTCACCTTTCTCGACGGTCGCCCGGTGAAGTCGGAGTACCGCCGCTTCCGCGTGCGAACGGTGGAGGGACAGGACGACTTCGCCTCGATCGCGGAGGCGGTCGGCCGCCACGCCTCGCGGGTTGCCGAGGGGACGCTTCCCGCGGCCGACCTCTACGTCATCGACGGGGGCCAGGGGCAACTCGCTGCCGCGCGAGCCGCGGCCGCGGGAACGCCGCTCGAATCGGCGCCCTTCGTGGGACTGGCGAAACGTCTCGAGGAGATCGTGCGGCCGGGAGGCGCGCCGCTTCGCCTGTCG
The DNA here is from genome assembly GCA_031421415.1 of Candidatus Eiseniibacteriota bacterium. Lineage (GTDB taxonomy): Bacteria > Eisenbacteria > RBG-16-71-46 > SZUA-252 > SZUA-252 > SZUA-252. The sequence goes on along the minus strand of JANOOP010000224.1, from coordinate 47 downwards.
CGCCGCGCGCCGGAGCTCCGGCTCCTGCAGCGCCTGCGCGACGAGGC
>JANOOP010000223.1:0-6508 GCA_031421415.1 Candidatus Eiseniibacteriota bacterium | reverse complement strand
AGCGCTTCGTCGCCCAGCGCGCCCCCGGTGCGATCAGGATGAACCCTGGCTCCGCAAGCGCGCCGAGTCGCTCGGAGGCGCGCGACCTCTCCTCCGCCGTGAGCGCGTCGCGGAGCCAGGGACGAAGCGGCGTGGTCTCCGGAAGCCCCGCCAGCACGCGATAGCGGCGAAGGAGGGGCGCCAGCGGCGAGGGCCGGAACCAGCGCGCGTGGACCAGGAGACGTCGCCGGACGCCATGCTTCTCGAAGGGAACTCGCCTCGCGTTCTCCAGCGATCCGGTCGCCCTGGAGGAACGGAAATTCTGCTGCAGATCGAAGATTTCCTCGATTCCCTCGCGGCGGAGCGGGAGCCGAAGATCCCCCGTGCTTCCCTTCACGCCGAGCGGGCCGGGCGCCGCGGGGTCGCTCGAACCGTCCTCGAGGACGTAGAAGCGGTCGACGTCGGGATGCCCCCGGAGGACGCCGGCGAAGCGCTCCTTCGTCAGGAAAAGGACGCGCCGGCCGGGCGAGGCCGCGCGGAGGAGCGACGGAAGATGGGCGGCGAGGAGAACGTCGCCCAGCGAGGAAAGGCGGACGACCAGCGCTGGACCGGTGGCCATGGAATCAGCTATCGCGGTCGTCCGAGGATTCGTCCGAGTCCGCAAGGCGGAACTGGAGCCGGTGAAGTTTCTGATAGAGACCCGGCGCGGCCGCCAGTTCCTCGTGCGTCCCCGTCTGGACGATGCGTCCCTGGTCGAGGACGACGATCCGATCGGCTCGCTGAATCGTGGAGAGCCGGTGGGCGATCACGAAGACCGTGCGCCCCTGGAAGAGCGCCTCCAGCGCCTTTTGCACCAGGAGTTCCGATTCGGAATCGAGGCTCGACGTCGCCTCGTCGAGGAGGAGGAGCGGCGGGTTTTTGAAGATCGCGCGCGCGATCGCCAATCGCTGGCGCTCCCCGCCCGACAGCCGCACGCCGCGGTCGCCGATCCGGGTCTGGTACCCCTCGGGCATGTCGCCGATGAAGCGCTCGGCGTTCGCGGCGCGCGCGGCCAGGTGAACCGATGCTTCCGCGGCCCCGTCCACACCGTAGGCGATATTGCTCCAGACGGTGTCGTTGAAGAGGATCGGCTCTTGCGTCACGACGCCGAGCATCCGCCGCCAGGAGCCGAGCTCGAGGTCGCGCAGATCGTGGCCGTCCACGCGGATCGCGCCGGCTGTCGGGTCGTAGAAACGAGCCACGAGGTCGACAAGGGTCGACTTTCCCGCGCCGCTCGGACCGACCAGCGCCACCATGGAGCCCGACGGCACCTCGAACGAAATGTCGCGCAGGACTTCGTCGCCCTGGCCGTATCGGAACGAGACGTTGTCGAATTCGATGGCGCGCGTCACAACGCCGGCCGGTCGGGCGTCGGGCTTGCTGGTCACGGTTGGCGGCGTATCGAGGATGCGGAAAATCCGCTCCGCCGCCGCCAGTCCCTCCTGGAGCGTCGCGTTGATGTTGCTGAGTGCCTTCAGGGGGCTCATCAGCTGCAGCATGGCGAAGAGGAAAATGAAGAACTGCTGCGGCTCGATGGCCCGCCGCAGGAGGATCTCGTTTCCTCCGTACCAGAGAACCGCCACGGTCGCGACGACCCCGAGGTACTCCGAGAGCGGCCCCGCCATGGCGCCGAGGCGGCGCTGGCGGACGAACGCGCGGAAGTAGTTCTGTGCGGCACGGCCGAACTTCCGCTGCTCGAAGCCCTCCATGGAGAACGCCTTCACGACGCGGATTCCCGAGAGCGTCTCCTGGAGGATCGCGTTCAGGTCGGCCATCCGCTCCTGCGTGATCGTGCTGCGGCGGCGAAGTTTCTTTCCAAGCCAGACGATGAGGAGGAGCGAGGGAGGAAGCACGAGGAGCGAGAGAAGCGCGAGTTTCCACGAGGTCCAAAAGATCCAGAACAGGCAGACGGCGAGAAGGAAGATGCTCTTCACCAGATTGCTGAAACCGGCGGCGAGCGCGCCGCGGACGAGCGCGATGTCGTTCGTCAGCCGCGAGGTCAGCGCCCCCGACCTTCGCGAGTGAAACCAGGAGAGCGAGAGCTGCTGAAGGTGGCCGTAGACCTCGTTTCGGAGATCCCGGACCACCGCCTGCTCGATCCAGACGGTCTGCACGCTCTGGAGGTAGTCGAAGAGATTCTTGAGGAGGAAGACCGCGAGGAGCGCGAGGCAGATCCTCGTGAGCGACCGCACGGGGTCGCCCGTCAGGAAGAAGTGCTCAAACCAGGTCCGGATATCCTCCTTCCACGCGCTTACGCGGGCGACGAACCCGCCCGCCGGCGCGACGCTCTCCCCCCCCGGCGACACGGGGACCACCATCTCCGCCACACCCGGGGGCATCCCTGGAATCGCGGGCACGGCAGGCGCGGCAGGCGCCTCCGAAGACGCCGGGACGCCCCGCGCCGCACGCTCCTGGACCGTGGCCTGGCGCGGGGTGAAGATGACCTTCATAAAGGGCGAGATCATCCCGATGGAGGCGCCGCTCATGAGCGCGAAGCCGAGGATCAGGAGCGCGGTGATCCACAGCCGGAAGCGGTAGGGGCGCAGATACCCCAGGAGGCGGAAGAGCGGGCTCGGCGGCGCCGGGACGCGAGGAAGTTGGGGGGCGGACATCGCCGGCCTAGGAGGTGCCGTCCGGGGGCGCGGCGAATCCGTCGAGCCAGTCGTACTCGCGAACGAACGCCTGCTCGAAATCGAAACCACGCGCGAAGTCGCTCAACTGGTCCTCCTCGGTCTTCCCGAGAATGCCAGCCTCGACCAGCTGGAAGACGATCTCCCCGAAGTCCTCCGTCCTGCCGACGCCCCACTGCTCGAAGACGGTCTTCGCCATCGGACCGAAGCGGGCCCGGGCGAGCGCTCGAATGCCCTCGAGCACTTCGCCCCCCGACACGTGGCGCGGACCGCCTCCGCCCTGGCGCGACCGGTCCACCGTGACGTGGACCGCCTGCAGCGTGAAGTGATACGCCGCCGGGCGGTAGCGCCCGTGCTTCTCGGCGAGGTCGAGGATGGCGGTTTCGAGGTCCATGGAGGCGTCAATGCGCGCGGCCGCGACGCTCCACGGTGTCGCGTCGGAAGCGCCGGTCATCAAGCCTCGGATGGTCCACGTTGTAGTGAAGTCCGCGGCTCTCGGCGCGGCGGCGGGCGCACGCGACCATGAGCTCGGCGACCAGGGTGATATTGCGAAGCTCGACGAGATCGGCATCGAGCCGGTAGTGCCAGTAATCGCGCTCCGTCTGCTCCTTGAAGACCGCGACCATCTCGGCGGCTCGATCCAGACGCTCGTCGCTGCGGACGATGCCCATGTAGTCCCACATGAGCTTTCGGACGGCATCCCAATTGTGGTCGAAGATCACCTGCTCCTTGGGCTTCACGGCGCCGTTGAAGTGCCAACGCGGGAGGCGCGGCACGCGCCGCGGCGGCTCGGCCGCCAGACGATGCAGGATGCTCAGGCTGGCGCGACGCGCGAACACGAGCGCCTCCAGAAGCGAGTTCGACGCCAGGCGGTTCGCGCCGTGCACGCCGGTGCAGGCGACTTCCCCGCACGCCCAGAGTCCGGGCAGGTCGGTGCGCGCGTCGAGATCGGTCGCCACGCCGCCACAGAGATAGTGCGCGGCCGGGACCACGGGAATCGGATCGTGGAAGATGTCGTATCCCAGTTCGAGCACGCGGCGGGTGATTGTCGGGAAGCGCTCCTTCAGATTGCGGCGTCCGAGGCGCGCCATGTCGAGGAGCACGTACTTGTCGCCGCGTCGCTTCATCTCGTAGTCGATGGCGCGCGCCACCACGTCGCGAGGCGCCAGGTCTCCGAGCCGGTGGTGGCGCTTCATGAACGGCTTTCCGTCGGTCGTCAGGAGCCGCGCTCCCTCCCCGCGCGCCGCCTCTGTGATGAGGAACGACTTCGCTTCGGGATGAAAGAGGCAGGTCGGATGGAACTGCATGAACTCGAGATTGGCGACCGACGCGCCTGCCCGGTAGGCGGCGGCGAGTCCGTCGCCGGTCGCGATGTCGGGATTGCTCGTGTAGAGATAGACCTTACCCGCCCCGCCAGTGGCGAGGACTGTCGCCTTCGCGGCCGCCACGCGGATCTCGCCCGTACTCCGGTCGAGCACGTAGGCGCCCCAGACGCGATCGCGCGACGGGGCGCGGCGGCGACCCTCGAGGTGCTTCGATTCGAGGATCAGGTCGACCGCGATATGGTTCTCGAGGAGAGTGATCTTCGGATGGGCGCGCGCGAGGTCGAGGAGGGTGCGCTCGACGGCGTGCCCGGTCCGGTCCTTGGCGTGGACGATCCGCCGTCGCGAGTGGCCCCCCTCCCGCCCGAGCGCGAGCCGCCCCCGGTGCTCCGGGTCGCGCGAGAAGCGAACCCCGAGCGAGAGGAGGCGGAGCACTTCCCCCGGCCCCTCCTCCACGAGCACGCGCACGGCCTCGGGATCGCAGAGGCCCACGCCGCAGACAAGCGTGTCGCGCTCGTGGAGGGAGACCTTGTCGTCGTCCCCCAGAACCGCGGCGATGCCGCCCTGGGCGTAGTTCGTGTTCGACTCCTCGGCGTCCACTTTGGTGACGACGAGGACTCGAACCGTTTCGGCGAGGTAGAGCGCCACCGAGAGGCCGCCGATGCCGCTTCCGATCACCAGGACGTCGGCCTCGAACTCGTTCCGGCCCGGGGAACTGGGACTGCTCTTTCGTGCCATGACCGATCAGCCTAGCCGATTGGGGGCCGCGCCGCCACGGCCGTACCGCTGGCGCCGAGTCGGAGCCCCGCGAGGAGCGGCGAGACATCGTCGAGCGGCTCGAGCCCACTCCGAACGATCCAGACCTCCAGCCCCACGGCCGGCAGAAGCGCGGCCCTCGCCGCGTCCTTGTCGGTCACCACCAGGACGGGCGCCAGGCCCGTCTTCGCCGCGAGCGCGGCCGCGCGCCTGGCCACGAGCAAGTGGTCCCACGCGGCGTGATCGGGAAACGCGACATGATCGTCCGGCGCCGCCCCGGCTCCGGTGAGGAAGCGCTCCAAGCGTTCCGGAGAACCGACCGAGGAAATCAGGAGGCGCGGACCGGCCGGGGGCGTTGGCGCGCCCACGGCATCCCCGCTTCCACCGCTCCGGATCCAGCCCTCCACGCGGCGCGAGAAGCGGACTCGCGGCAGCGCGCGCGAGGCCACGTCCAGGAGCCTGTTCGCGCCGGCCGATTCTTCACCTTTCGCTTCAGCGATCTCAACGATCACAGTGGCCTGTCTCAGGTTGCCCGCGGGTCTGCGAAGCGGTCCAGCCGGCAGAAGCCTCCCGTTGCCGAAAGGCCGAAGCGGATCGACGACAACCCAGAGAAAATCCCACGCCAGTGTTCCCTGCTCCCAGCCGTCGTCGAGTATCGCCAGATCGGCGCCCGCTTCGAGGGCCAGACGAGCTGCCTTGCGGCGGTCTTTCCCCGTCACGACCAGGACCGATGCCGGGAGCGCCGCGCGGTGCGCCAGCGATTCGTCTCCGTAGCGGCGCGCGGCCTCGGGGATAGACGGAGCGTCGATCGGGACGACTTGGGGCGCTCGTCCGGCGGCCGCTGCGCCATGGCCTCGCAGGAGAATGGCCGGCCTCCGGCCCGTGTCGAGCGCGGCGAGCGCCGCCCAGCGGGCCAGCGTGGTCTTCCCCGCGCCGCCGACCGTGAGTCCCCCGATCGCGATCACCGTCATTCCCCGCATCGGCCGCCGAGCGCGCGCGGCGCGAACGCGAGAGAGCGCGGAGCCGGCCCGGTAGACCGCGGCCAGCGGGCCGAGCAGAAGCGCCGCCAGGAACCTCGCGTCCCCGCACCACGTCCGCTCCACCCACGGTCGCAGCGGAAACGCCTCCCGTCGTCCGCTCACGGCACCAGTCCCCAGGAGGTCAGGGCCTCGAGTCCCCGCCGCGCGGCGCCCTCCGCCGCGCGCGCCGCTTCGAGTGCCGCCGCAGCGCGCGGGGAAGCCGGTTCGTCGAGCCATCGGGAGAGGATCTCCGCCGCCGTCGCCCCATCGGGCACGATGGCGCCCGCCCCGCGCGACAGCAGAAGCGCCACGCCCGCCTCGACCTCCTCGTGATGGGGGCCAACGATCACCGGGCAGCGTCGAGCGGCGGGCTCCAGCACGTTGTGCCCGCCCCACGGGGCGAACGTCCCCCCGACAATCGCCGCCCGCGCATGCGGGAAGAGGTCGCTCAGTTCTCCCCGGGTCGCCAGCACGCCGACGGATCGCGCGTCTCCCGCGGGGGCCATGCTCGTCGCCCAGTCGAGAGCGGATGCCGCGCCGCGCGACGACTCCTCGCGAAACTCGAGCGCAATTCCCGCCCGGCCGAACGCGCGCCGCAAAGGCGGCACGCCCCGGCCATGCCGGGGAGCCACGACGAATCGCCACGCTCCCGCGTCGGGTCGCGCCGCCAGCATGCGGGCGACGGCAACGGCGGCTTCTTCCTCCCCCGGCCGAAAGCTCGCGAAGACGAGGAGCCGGCGCGCATCCGGATCGGGCGAATCCA
>JANOOP010000222.1:0-1778 GCA_031421415.1 Candidatus Eiseniibacteriota bacterium | reverse complement strand
AGCGCCGGATTGGGATTCGGGGAGCGAAGCGACGTCAGGTCAGCGTCCTGGGCCACGCCCCGCTCCTCGACCCTCGGCGCCGCCATCGCCACGCCGGCCAGCGGCGCCGCGACGAGCTTGTACGGCCGCATCATCTCGTTGTCCTCGTGCTCGATGATATGGCAGTGCCAGACGTAGCCGGGTTCCGCGGTCGCGTCGAACGTGAAGGCGGGCTCGTCCTGCGGCGCGAACCGCACCAGCACGCGCGTCACTTCGCCCGGGTTCATGCGGAAGGTGTCCTTCCAGCCTCTCTCGTTCGGATCGGCGGGGATCGGCTTCCCCTTCAGGTAGCCCGCAACCGGTATCGGTGTGATCGTCGCGGCCGGGATGACCGGGTTGGCCGCGTCGAAGGCGGCCTGGTAGCGCCTGACGTTCACCCGCTGCCGATTGAGGAGCTGATATTGCACGAGATGGAGGTGGATCGGATGCGCGTCGCCCGTCAGGTTCACGATCTCCCACATCTCTGTCGTCCCGAGGGTCGGGAGCTCGGAGACCGCCGCGCTCCACGGCTGGCCGTTGAGCAAGGCCTCGAGCGGCCCGTTCATGCCCATGATCTCGTTCAACGTCAGCGTGCGCGTCACGACCGGATTGCTGAGCCGGTCGATCGACGCCAGTTGCGCCGGGATCTCGCTCAGGTCCGGAGCGCTCAGCGGCTTCACTCGGAAGAGCATGAGCTGCCCGATCGTCTGCGGATTGGCGGGCGTCCCGTTCGGAAACGGGGCGCGGCCCTGGTTGCGGAGGATGAACTCGGTGCCGACCGCGACCTGCGAGAAGTCGATGACGACGTCGGCGCGCTCTCCTGGCGCCATGATCAGCCGCGGCGCGTTCATGTTCATCGGATCGTTCAACATGACCGGCTCGGCCAGGAGGCCGCCGTCGCTGCCGATCTGATAGAACGCGGGACCCGGCGTCTTCGAGACGCGTTCTTCCATGAACATGCTGTAGACGCGGGCGTTCGATCCGTTCAGGAAGCGGAATCGGTACTTGCGGGGCTCGACCTCGAGGTACGGCCACGCCTTCCCGTTCACCAGCATGACGTCGCCGAAGAACTCGGGCGTCCAGACCGGGTGCTCGGGATTGTCACCCACGTTCGGGTACCAGAGTTGCCCGTCGGCCGTGAACATGCGGTCCTGGAGCGCCAGGCCGACCTCGTAAGGAGCGCCGGGAAGATTCGGCGGGTCATTCACCGGATCGCGGAGAATGTAGAAGCCCGCGAGACCGGCATAGACATTCAGCCGCGTCATGCCGAGCGCGTGATCGTGATAGAACATGGTGGTGGAGCGCTGGCCGTTCGGATAGGTGTACGTCTCGTACTGCCACCCCCGCCCCTTCTCCGCGAAGCCTTGCGTGAACCACGAGTCGGGACCGCCGTCGCTTCCCGGTTCCACTTCGCCGCCGTGGAGGTGAACCACCGCCGGCACGCCGCCGTTCATCGGCATCGCCATGTGGAGCGTGTGGTCGATCGCGAAGTCGAGGAGGTGCGTCATCGGCAGGTTGTTCGTCCAGTGAACCTGGATCGGCGTCCCGCGAACCGCCTCGATCGTGGCGGCCGGGTACGAGGCCGTCGCCTGCGACGTGCCGTAGCCCCAGAGTCGAGTCGGCGGTAGCTGGCTGTGAATCTGCTGCTGGATTTCGTACATCCCGATCTCGTAGAAGTTCGGCCCCGCCATCGGCATGGCGCCTGGAATCGGTAGTGGGTCGACGTACTTCGTGAGGCTCAGGGGATCGAGGAGTACCTG
>JANOOP010000221.1:0-4583 GCA_031421415.1 Candidatus Eiseniibacteriota bacterium | reverse complement strand
GCGCCGCGAAGGAATCGAACCTTCAACCTACTGATTAAGAGTCAGTTGCTCTGCCAATTGAGCTAGCGGCGCATCGAGGTTTGGGATAGGCGGATCAAAGTAGGGTAGCCGCCCGCCGAAGTCAAGGCCGGAAGGCCCTCTAACCCCGCCCCGGGGCTCCCGATCGCGGGAACCGGGGGGCTACCGTGGGGTGACTAGATACGAACGGCCGGGCGGTGGTAGGGTCATCGCTCGGTTCCCGCCGTGAACCAGCGCTCTCTCGGGGAGCAACGGCCCCGTAACCCAAGGAGAATTCGTGACGTTTCGCCTCCCCCGTCGCCCCACGCTCCGCGCCGCGGCATCTCTAGCCGTCGTCCTCGCCCTCGGCATGGGCCTCTGGACCTGTGCACGCGCCGGGGAGAAGCCGCGCCAGAAGGTGCTCCTCATCGGCGTCGACGCGGCCGACTGGGCCGTGATCGGCCCCCTCCTGGACGCGCAGAAGGTTCCCGCGTTCGCCTCGCTCCGCGATCAGGGGGCGTCGGGAAAACTCCGCTCGCTCGAACCGCTCACGAAGAGCCCGATCATCTGGGCCAGCATCGCCACCGGCAAGGTGCCCGAGAAGCACGGCATCTCCGACTTCTTCGTGAAGCAGAACGAGAAGGACCGCGCGGCGGCGCGCGAGGCGGCGAAGGCGGCCGGAAAAGACGTCGGCGGCGAGTCGCCCACGACCTCGAACCTCTGGCGCGCGCGGCCGATGTGGGACATCCTCGGTTCGCTCGGCAAGAAGGTGGGCGTGGTCGGATGGTGGACGACGTGGCCCGCGCAGCCGGTGAACGGCTTCATGATCAGCGACTACGTCCAGTACGACAACGGCTCCTGGCCGGCCAAGAACGCCAAGCGGACGTATCCCGAAGGGCTCGATTCGCTGGTGGCGGCGGTCCGCCGCACGCCGCAGAGCGTCTCGTGGGCCGAACTCTTCCAGTTCGTGGCCCCCTTCGACACCACGAAGGTCACGCCGCGCCAGGAAGCGCTGGTGCAGGATCTCCGGTGGATCTACGCGGCCGACATGACGTTCTACCGCGTGGCGATGCACCTCTACAAGACGCAGCGCCCCGAGTTCATGACGGTCTACTTCCGCGGCATCGACGCGGCCAGCCATCGCTACTGGGACATCGACATCCCGGGCGGCTTCAGCCCTCCCCTATCGGATGCCGAGTACGACTGGATGAAGCGGTTGATTCCGAATTACTACATCTTCACCGACCGCTTGATCGGCAGCTTCATGAAGGAGGCCGACCCGCAAACGAACGTGGTGATCTGCTCCGACCACGGGTTCATGGGCGGCGGGAAGGGCGTCATGGCGCACAAACTGGATGGGGTCGTCTTCCTGAAGGGACCGAGCGTGAAGAAGGGCGTGAGCATCACGGGCGCCACGGTGCTCGACATCACGCCGACCGTCCTGACCCTCTTCGGGCTTCCGCCGGCGCAGGACATGGATGGCCGTCCCATCGAGGAGGCGCTCACCTCGGCGACGATGAAGAAGATCGCGCACGACACGCGCCTGAAGACTTACGAGAGCGCCACCCGGAAACCGGGTGGAGAACTGCCGATCGCCTCGCCGGTGGATGAGGAGTTGAGGGAGCGGCTACGGTCGCTCGGCTACATCCAGTAGCGTTCCGTAGCGGCGGAATTGTCCACTAGTGAAGTCGGGGCGCCCGAGTGATCGAGCGCCCCGTTTCTTTTCCGATTTCCAATGTCTTTCAGAGCCGGCCTACTCGCCGGCTCCGCGCGTCAGAACGGAAGGTCGTCGTCCGGCACGTTCCCCGCCGGCTCGTACGATTCATCCTTGGGAGCGCTGCCGCGAGGGGCATCGTACCCACCCTCGCTGCCGCTCTTGTCGTCCCCGCCGTTCTTCTCGCCGCCCGCGCGGCCGAGCATCGTCATCTGCTCGCAGATGATCTCGGTCTTGTACTTCGTCTGCCCTTCCTTGTCCTGCCAGGAGCGGGTCTCGATCCGTCCCTCGATGTAGACCTGCTTCCCTTTCTGCAGATACTTCTCGCAGATCTCGGCCAGTTTTCCCCAGACCACGATCGAGTGCCATTCGGTCTTTTCCTGGCGCTGACCGTCCTGCCCGGTCCACGAGCGCGAGGTGGCGAGGCTGAAGTTCGCCACGCGCTGCCCGCTGGTGGTGGAACGAACTTCGGGATCCTTGCCGAGATTTCCGATGAGCATGACCTTGTTCACGCCTGCCACGATGTACCCCCGCTGCGTTTGGGTTTGTGTCGGGGTTTCACCGCGACGATAGGCGCGGAAACAGACCCCGTCAAGGCGGGAGGAGGCGCCCCCCTGGGGCAATTGACGCGCCGCCGCAACCGGGTTAAAGTACGGCACTTGGCGCTGGCGGATCCGGGGCGTAGCGCAGCCCGGTAGCGCACCTGCCTTGGGCGCAGGGGGTCGCAGGTTCGAATCCTGTCGCCCCGACCATCGCCAGCGTCCCTCGACCCTCGGAAAGCGACCGACACCCGATGAGACGAAGACGAAGAGATCGGTAGTCGGTTCGGAATGGGCGCCTGTAGCTCAGTTGGATAGAGCTACGGCCTTCTAAGCCGTAGGTCGGGGGTTCGATTCCCTCCAGGCGCGAAGCCTGTCGGGCATGCGTGGTGGGTGTAGCTCAATGGTAGAGCACTGGACTGTGGCTCCAGTGGCTGCGGGTTCGAGTCCCGTCATCCACCCCATTCCTATCGCACCGGCGCTAGCCGCTCGAGCGGCATGACATTCCCGCTCTCCCGATCGACGTAGAATCGGGGACGCCATTCCGGGTCCGTGTCGGTCCTCACGCGCATCGTATCGCCCGCGCCGATCTGCATCTCGCGGCCACCCCGGAGCGGGCCCGTGCCGGGAAGCTGCGCCGCCGTGGAAGGGATGTACGAGACCGCCATGGCGCGCGACGTGTCGGGATCGACCTCCACCTTCAGGAGCCATCGGAGCACTTTCGTGTCGCTCGTCTCGCCGGCATGCCCGCGGACGTCGAGGTAGATGGAGCGATAGTCTCCCGCCGAATCCCAGCCGACGACCCAGCCCGAGTACCCGCTCCGCACGATCTTCGGCCGCTCGATGCGCGACATCAGGCGCGCCGCCCCTCGCTCGGGATCGCAGAGCCAGAGCTTCGCGGTCTGGCGAAGGATCAGGGCCTTTCCTCCATCGGGAAAGGCCGTGAGGCCCCGCGGCGCGCGCGACAGCGTGGAGAGGACGACGACCGCGAAGCGGTGCTCGCGCGGCTGCGCCATGGCGTTCATGACTCGGTGGTGCCACGTGGGAGGGCCGTAGCTGCAGCCTGAGAGCGCGAGGAGGATCGCGATGGCGATCGCGAGGCGAATGAACGAGCGACCGCGTCCCGCCGGGGTCATCGCGGCTCACCCTCCGGCGCCGCGGCGCCCATCCGCGCCTCCAGCACCGCCCGAAGCGCGCGAACCGCGCGGCCGCGATGGCTGATCCGATTCTTCACGTCGTGCGGAAGTTCGGCGAACGTGCGCGATTCGCCTTCGGGAAGGAAGAGCGGATCGTAGCCGAATCCCTCGCTGCCGCGCGGCGCGTCGAGGATCGTGCCGGAACAGACGCCTTCCACCACCGCTTCCAGCCCCTCGCCCTTCACCAGCGCCAGCACACAGCGGAATCGAGCGGTGCGCCCTGCCGGGGGGAGCCCCCGGAGCTCCACCAGCATCCGAGCGTTGTTCGCCGCGTCGCCGGCGTCCGGCCCCGCGAAGCGCGCCGACGTCACGCCAGGAGCGCCGTCGAGCGCGTCCACTTCGAGTCCCGAATCGTCGCCGAGCGCGGGGATGCCGAGGGCGCGCCAGACCGTGCGCGCCTTCTCCAGCGCGTTCTCGCGGTAGGAATCCGCTCCTTCCGGAGGGAGTTCGACGTGGGGGTGTTCGGCCAGCGACTCCACGCGGGCGACGACGCCCTCGAGCATCGCCTGAATTTCGCGGGCCTTGCCGCGGTTCTTCGTGGCGAGGACGACTAGGTCCACGACGCGGGGAGCGCGCGGATGCCGAGCGTGCGCTTCTGGAGCGCCACCAGCTTCTTGATGCCGCCCTTCCCCAGGTCGAGGAGCGCCGCGAGTTCCTTCTCGGTGAAGGCCTCGCCCTCGGCCGTCCCCTGAATCTCCACCAGACGCCCGTCGCCGGTCATGACCAGGTTCATGTCGACTCCGGCCTTCGAATCTTCCGTGTAGCAGAGGTCGAGGCAGGCGCCGCCGTTCACCAGCCCGACCGACACGGCGGCCACGAAATCGCGGAGCGGATGCCCGGGGAGCGCCGTCCGCTTCGCGAGCCAGCGGATGGAGTCGGCCAGGGCGATGAAGGATCCGGTGATGGCCGCGGTGCGCGTGCCGCCGTCGGCCTCGATCACGTCGCAGTCGATGAGGATCTGCCGCTCGCCCAGCGCCTCGAGGTTCGTCACGGCGCGGAGCGAGCGGCCGATGAGCCGCTGGATCTCCTGCGTCCGTCCGCCGACGTGGCCGCGTGTCACTTCCCGCGTGATGCGGTCGTGAGAGGAACGCGGCAGCATGCTGTACTCGGCGGTGACCCAGCCGCGCCCGCTGTTCC
>JANOOP010000220.1:0-8671 GCA_031421415.1 Candidatus Eiseniibacteriota bacterium | reverse complement strand
GTGTCGGTGTCCATCGGGCGGCGGAGTTCGCGGTGGAGCTCGTGCAGCAATCCGTCCACCTGCTCCAGCGCGTCGGAGATCCGCGAGAACGCGTTCCTCCGCTCCGCGTCGTCCGCCAGGTAGTGCCGGTCGCAGAATTCGGCGAAGGCCGCGGCGTCGCCGTCCTCGCTCCACCAGCGCTCCGCCACCTGGCGCACGCCGCGCCCGATGGCGTCGGTCCTGCCCGCGCCATGCTTCGCGACGAGTTTCGCCGCGACCTCGTCCTGCACGGCGACGGGAAGGAACGCGCGGTGCGCGGGAGAAGCGGCGCGGGCCGCCGCGGCGGAAGCCATGGCGTCGGGATTCATGGGGTCACTCCTTCGCGGGAGCGATCGTGGGATCGGCCGCGGCCGGCACGGTGGCCGGCGCGTTGCTGCTCCAGATGTCCCTGTGGAGGCGCCAGCCCGCGTCGGTCTTCTTCCAGACGACGAGGAATTTCCCCGCCTCGACCGTCTGGCCGCCCGTGCCGATCAGCGCGTAGTGCCCCTCCTCGGTCACGGCGTCGCCGGTCCCGTGGATCTCATCCGTCTCGAGGCGGATGCTTGGAATCGGAAGTTCGAGGAGCCCCTCCCAGACCTTCACGATCGCCTCGCGACCGAGCGCCGGCTCCTCGTTCGGCGGCATGAGCTTCGCGTCCTCGGTGTAGAGCATTCCGATCGCCTTGCCGTCGCGCGCCTCGAAGGCCGCCATGAACTCACGGTTGACCGCGTCGATCGCCGCGCGCACCGCCGCCGGATCGGCCTGCGGAGGACGCGCACAGGAACCGGCGAAGACGAGCAGGAGGGAAAAGGCCGTGGCGACGAACGCGAAGGGGAACGCGGACGTCCGCCCGGGGAAGGAGAAGCGCATGGCGGAACTCCCAGTTCGTGAGAGAAACGAGAGGCGGAGCGTGATTACGCCGCGGTCGGCGGCGCGGTGACCGGTTCCTCGACGACCCAGCGAACCGACTTGCTGCAGGGGCAGACGCCGCCCACGCGCTTGAGGTTCGGGGTCTTCTTGCTCGCCAGCTCGGCCGTGATTCGCCCGGCCGTCACGTCGCGCAGCGTCTCGACGTACTGCCTCATGTCTCGGCTATGGAGGTACGGGTCGGGAAGCGTCGCCGCCAGGTGCTTGACGTAGGCGTCGACCTCCTCGAACGATTCGCCGCGCGTGCCGACCATTGTCCACGCCGGCTCGCCCTTCCGCCGGAAGTAGCGGCGGTCGGGAAGCGTGAGAAGGTCTTCCCACGAGACGCCCTCGAACTTCGTGCGATCGGCCAGGAGCCGCGCGACCAGCGCCTCCGCCTCCTCGGGCGACAGCCGGGGGAACCGCGCCCGAACGTAGCGCGTGTTCAAATCAGCCACCACCTTTTGCAATTCCTCGAAGTACTGCGACTGCGCGTCGGCGTTCTTGAGATTCTTGAATCCGAACCTGATGTTCGAGTCGCCGCCCTTCTCGTGCCCGAACATCTCGAGTCCGCGCGGCACCCACTTGTCGAGCGAGCGCTGGATGGCGTTCATGGTGACGAGTTCGTACCCCTGCGCCGCGCGCTGCACCCAGCGGCGGAGCGGCACGACGCCGGCGGCGAGGTGGAACGCCTCCTCGCGCAGCATCGGCGGCATCGATTGCGCGAACGGCTTGTAGGCGCAGACCTTCTGCATCGACAACTGATACTTGCCGACGCGATCGATCACCGCGGCGAAGACGACGTTGTCCACGAAGGAATCGTAGTCGATGTTGAAGGCATCGAGGACGTGGGAACCGGTCCTCATGGAGAGGATTTCCTCCACCATGTCCTCGGCCGACTGGTCGGTGACGCCGCTCCAGTCCTGCGACGTGAGGAGATGGAACATCTGGTAGCCGTGGCGAAGTTCCTCCGCCATGACGCGGAGCACCCAGAAGCGGTCCTCGTCTTCCTGGGCGCGGGAGAGCGTCACCTCGTGCTGCTGGATGGAGCCGAACTCGGTCGACGCCTGCGCGCGAATGATGGAGAGAAGGTGGCGGCCCTGATCCTCCGACATCTCGGACGGTTCGAGCATGCGGGGCTGCCCCTTCTGGTCCCCGACCTCGATCGTGTCGCCCATGCCGACTTCCATCTTGGCGCAGAGGCAGAACTCGGGGTCGTTCGGGAAGTACTTGTGCCACATTTCCGGGAGAAGGCCGTAGTCCGGGAAGTGGTGCCGCTGCCAGTGAAGAACGGCGTCGTGGAATTTCTTCGGGAGGGTGGTCTGCTCGACGTTCACGGTACGGGCATCTCCAGCGCCTGAAGCGGCGCGTTCTGGAATCCGACGGCGCGCAGGAATCCGGCCAGGTCGCTATCCGCGGGGCCCACCAGGGTTCGGAGGACCGTGGCCCCCTGGCCGCGCAGATACTCCTGCGCCGATTCGAACATCCGGCGGCCGACCGACCGTCCCTGATAGTCGGGGTCGACCCCGAAGCGCTCGATCCAGCCGCTGGTCTCTTCCAGGCCGAATTCCCCGCTTCTCAGGTCGGTGAACATGAATCCGACGACCTTTCCGTCGATTTCCGCCACCGGGCAGGCCTCGGGATCCCGACGCAGGTAATAGACGACGCGGCGCTCCCAGACTTCAGGCTTGTAGACGCCGGTCAGGCGCTCGTCGATCGCGGTGATTCGTCCCAGATCGAGTTCGGAAAGGGGGCGGATGACGACGGGGCCGGGGGCGGAATTCATGGCCTGAGAATAGCATGGCGCCCCGGACGCGGGCACCCGGTAGATGGGGGCGAACCGGGGCGCGTCGGAAGTGGCCCGGCGGCCGAAACGACCGGCGCGACGGGGTTACTCCGCGGTGGTCGGATCGATGATCGTGACCACGCGGGAGACGCGGTTCGCGGGGAATCCTCCCTGCTTGGCATGCTCGAGGACGGCGGCCTCGTTCGGGGCGTTGTAGACGCAGTAGATCTTGTCGCCCGTCACGTACGAGTGGACCCACTGGATTTGGGGTCCCATTCGATTCAGGACGCCGCACGATTTCTGCGAGATCGCCTGGAGGTCTGCGGGAGACAGGCTGCCGGCGCCGGGAATGTCCCGCTCGATGACGTACTTGGGCATGGCTCCTCCATGGTCTAGAGAGGTGTTCCGCAAGGAGTGGGCAGCCTACACCCGGTCGACGGCGCAATCTACCAGAGACGGCGGCGGCGACGGGTCGACGTGGAGACGCCGAGAACCCCGAAGAGGCCTCGGACCAGTTCCCGCCCCACGGTCCGGGCGAGAGGCGAGCCGAGCGCTTTCCCGATTTGCTGGGCCACGTCGGGGCCGTCGTCGGGGGCGCTCTTCCCCTTTCGCCTGGCGGTGGCCGGCCCGGCGCCCGCCGGCTCGTTGTCCTCGGCGCCGCCCTCGTCCCCCCGGGCCTTCGCCTCCAGCACCTCGCGCGCGCTCTCGCGGTCGATCACCTTCGCGTACTCGGCGTGGAGCGGCGAGGCTGCCACGCGCGCCTGGAGCTCCGCCGGAGGAATCGGAGTCATGAGACTCGAGGGTGGCGCGAGAAGGGTCGCCACCACCGGCGTCGGCGTCCCCCGCGGGGAGAGCACGGTCACGATCGCCTCGCCGATCCCCAGCGAGGTGAGCGTTTTCGGAATGTCGTAGTAATCGGAGCGCGGAAAGGTGTTCGCGGTTGCGCGGAGCGCCCTCTCGTCGTCGGGGGTGAAGGCGCGGAGCGCGTGCTGCACGCGGTTTCCCAGCTGGGCCAGGATGTCGGCGGGCACGTCCTTCGGCGTCTGCGTCACGAAGAAGACGCCGACCCCCTTCGACCGCACCAGGCGAACGACCTGCTCCACTTGATTCAAGAAGGGCTTGCTGGCGTCCTCGAAGAGGAGATGGGCCTCGTCGAAGAAGAAGACGAGCTTTGGCTTCTCCAGATCCCCCACCTCCGGCAACTCGCGGTAGAGCGACGCGAGGAGCCACATCATGAAGGTGCTGAAGAGGGCCGGTCGTTCCTGCAAGTCGGACAGTTCGAGGACCGTCACGATCCCCTTGCCCGAGGCGTCGGTCCGAATCAAATCCTCGACCTCGAACTCGGGCTCCCCGAAGAAACGGTCCGCGCCCTGCGACTCCAACTCCACGATCTTCCGGAGCAGGACTCCGACGGTCGCCTTGGACATGCCGCCGAATTCGGCGAGTTCCTTCGCGCCATCCCCCGTCAGGTACTGGAGCGTCGCGCGCAGGTCGGAGAGATCGAGGAGCAGAAGCCCGCGGTCGTCGCAGAACGTGAAGACGAGCGCCAGGACGCTCTGCTGCGTGTCGTTCAGATCGAGCGCCCGCGCCAGGAGTAGGGGGCCGAACGACGAGACCGTCGCGCGAATCGGCGTTCCCGACTCCCCGGTCAGGCTCACGAATTCGACCGGGGAAGCGGCCGGGACGAAGGGCATCCCGATGGCCCTGCAGCGCTCCTCGATCTTCGCGCTGGAAACGCCGGGGGCGGCCAGGCCGGAGAGGTCCCCCTTGATGTCGGCCAGGAAGACGGGGACCCCCGCGGCCGAGAGCTGTCCCGCCAGGAGCTGCAGCGTCCGCGTCTTTCCCGTACCGGTGGCGCCGGCGATGAGTCCGTGCCGATTCATCATGGCGATCGGCACGCGCACACGCGCCTCGCCTCTCACCTTCCCATCGAGCAGGGGCGCCCCGAGGAGCAATGTCTCGCCCTGGAACGCGTAGCCCTCCCGAACAGAGGCTTCGAATGTTGAATCGCTCATGGTCGGAAGTCTGCCATCCCCCAATCGTGACGTCAATTAGACGAGTGGGGCGGAAGGAAAGTCCCTTGCTCCCCCCCGGGGCCTGGGCTAGATTCCGGGGACGATCCCAGGGACGGGCAGAAGCCCGGGCTATGACGATCAGGGCGCGTTTGGATAGGAGGCCTCCCCGTGCGCACGATTCGCCTGTACCTTGCCGCATTGTCGATCCTGCTTCTCCCGTCGTTCTCGCTGGCTTCAGGTGGCGAAGGTCTGCCCGGCTGGTGGATGGTCCCGGGCGGCGGCGTCACGTGGCCTCCTTCTGAGCTGGGAGTCAAGGACAACGCCCCGAGTTTCGGGGGAATTCTCGGCTTCAAGCTCTCCCCCACCTGGGCCCTCGAAATGCGCGGACATTTCGCGACGGCCGATTTCGACTCCGCGGCGACCGGGTCGCTCGACCTGCTCCACGGCGAGGGAAACCTGACCTGGTTCCTCACGAAGGGCGCCTTCAAGCCGTACTTCACGGCGGGCGCGGGCGCGATCAACGCCAGCGGGGGGACATCGGACGAGACGAAGTTCGCCTGGAACGGCGGCGCGGGATTCCACATCGGCCTCTCGAACAGCGTGGCGCTTCGCCTCGACGGCCGGGTGGTCAGCTACAAGGTCTCCACCAGCCTTACGACCGAGGAGTCCAAGTACCAGCCGGAGGTCTTCGCCGGGCTCTCGTTCGGCTTCGGCGGCAAGCCGCGTGACGACGACAAGGACGGCGTCCCCAACAAGCTCGACAAGTGCCCCGGCACGCCGCTTGGCGCGCGGGTCGACGTGAACGGCTGCCCGGTCGACGGCGACGGCGACGGCGTTCCGGACGGCCTCGACCAGTGCGACGGAACCCCGAAGGGCGCGACGGTGGACGCCAAGGGTTGCCCGAGCGACAGCGACGGCGACGGCGTCTTCGACGGCCTCGACCAGTGCGCCTCCACCCCCCCGAGCGCGCGGGTGGACTCGAAGGGCTGCCCGATGGATTCCGACAACGACGGCGTCCTCGACGGCCTCGACCAGTGCGAGAACACGCCGAGCGGCTGCGTCGTGAACACGAACGGCTGCCCCAGCGACGCCGATCAGGATGGCGTTTGCGACGGCAACGACAAGTGCGCCGACACGCCGGCGAGCGCCCGCGTGGACAAGAGCGGCTGCCCGATCGAGGTGAGCCAGAAGGAAACGGAACTCCTCGATACCGGCATGATCCGGCTCCAGGACGTCAACTTCGACACCGGCAAGGCGACCATCAAGCCGGAGTCCGAGAAGGTGCTGGACGAGGTCGGCAACATCCTGGCCCGCTGGCCGGAACTTCGGATCGAGATCGGCGGCCACACCGACGCTCGCGGCGGCGACGCGCAGAATCAGAAGCTGAGCGACGCGCGCGCGAAGGCGGTGCTCGACTACCTGCTCAACAAGTTCCCTGAGCTCAGGTCCGAGCAGTTCTCGTCGAAGGGCTACGGCGAGTCGCTGCCGATGGCCACGAACACGACGCAGCTCGGCATGGCGAAGAACCGCCGCGTGGAATTCAAGGTCCTGAACACGGAAGTGCTGAAGCGCGAGAAGGAGAAGCGCTCGTTCGTTCCGAAGCAGTAGCCGGAGATCCGAGCCTCATCGAGCGAGGTAAGGTGGACCGGCGTTTCGGGTAGGATCACGGGGCGGGCGCGGAACGGGGCGCCCGCCCCCTCGTTTTGGAGACCACGATGACGCCTGATTCCGCGAAAGCCCGCCTCATTCCGTTCCGTCTGCCAGGCGCGTCCGACAGCGAAATGTCGGCACGAGCGCGCGAGTTCTACGAACGCCTCCAATCGAGGCGGAGTGTTCGGATGTTCGCGGCCGATCCCGTCCCGCGCACGTGCGTCGAATTTGCCATTCGCGCGGCGGGGACCGCGCCGAGCGGCGCCCATCGCCAGCCGTGGCGCTTCGTGGCGGTCTCGAATCCCGACGTGAAGCGTCGAATTCGCGCCGCGGCCGAGGAGGAGGAGCGAGTCAGTTACGAGGGCGGGCGGATGCCCGAGGAGTGGCTGCAGGCGCTGGCCCCGCTCGGCACCGACTGGCGCAAGGAGTACCTCGAGACGGCGCCTTGGTTGGTCGTCTGCTTCCGCGAGATGTATGGGCTGCGCGATGACGGGACGAAGGTCACGAACTACTACGTCTCGGAGAGCGTCGGGATCGCCTGCGGATTCTTCATCGCCGCGATCCACTCCATGGGGCTCGCCACGCTCACGCACACGCCGAGCCCGATGGGATTTCTCTGCGAGATTCTGGGCGTTCCCGAGAATTGGAAGCCGTTCATCCTCTTCCCGGTCGGGCATCCCGCGGCGGATGCGACCGTGCCGGATCTGGCGCGGAAGGAACTCGGCGAGATTTCGCGCTGGGTCGAATAGCATGCGGGCGCGGCGGAGCGCGAATCTTCGCAATCGTCGTAATCGGGCTTGACCCAACGGCTTAGGTTGTGTTAAACTTCTTTATTCATCGCTTCGCGCCATCCGCGCTCCTCGGGGGAGGAGCGGATCGCACGAGAACGCCTCACTACGGACTTCCGTGACCGTAGGAGTAAATCCTCGTTGAGCTTTCAGGCCACGCGCGTTTTCCGTACCACGAAGATCCCGGCCCGTTGGTTTCCGAGCCGAGACCTGCTGAATTTATCTGCCCTGCCGCACTGCCCCCCGCCCGGACAAGACTGGGCGCCTCCCTAGACACCAACCCACGGAATCGTCGTCTCCGCAGTCGTCTCCCCATCGTCTCGCGTTCCGATCGGTTCACGAACGAACGACCCCCTGGAGGCACTCATGAAGAAGTCTGTATTCGCCGTAGTCGCCCTCATCGTGTTGGCCCTCGGCTGCGTCGGTGTCGCGCTTGCGGGCGATCCCGATGCAGGGCAAGGGATGAGCGGTGACCGCTGGATGTCGCCGGACAACGCACGGAACGCCGACAACGGCGACGTCGTTTACCGCTGCGGCACGGACGAGCGTGGGGCGAAGATGTCGGCGCCTGACAAGGCGCAGGTCGACCGCTGGCTCTCCGAGAATCGCGTCGTGGCCGGAGCCCCGATCGCGGTGAACTTCCACGTCATCACCAGCGGCACGACGGGGAATCTCACCGACGCGGAGCTCGACGCGCAGATCGTGGTCATGAACAACCATTTCGCCGGTAAGGACTACAATGGAGTCCTCGTTGCCGGCGCCGCGAACACCGGCTACTCGTTCTTCCGAAACAGCGTGACGCGCGACGCCGCCACCGGAAGCAAGAGGGGCTGGTGGACCATGACGCCCGGCTCCAAGGCCGAGCGGAATGCCAAGAACGCGCTCGTCACGAATCCGACCGGCTCGCTCAACTTCTACACCTGCAAGCCGGGCCAAAACCTCCTCGGCTGGGCCACCTTCCCGTCGAGTCTCGCCGGCAACCCGAACATGGACGGCGTTGTGATTCACTACGCTTCGTTCCCGGGCGGCTCGCTCTCTCCGTACAACTTGGGCGGAACGGCGACGCATGAAGTCGGCCACTGGGTCGGGCTCTATCACACGTTCCAGGGCGGCTGCGGCGGCGAATGCTCCTCCACGGGCGATCTCGTCTGCGACACGCCGGCCCAGAGCACGGCGACGTCGGGCTGTCCGATCGGCAAGAACACCTGCGCCGCCGCCGGCGACGACCCGATCCACAACTACATGGATTACTCGTACGACGCCTGTTACGACAACTTCACTACCGGCCAGGACGTGCGGGCCGACATTCAGATGTCCATGTTCCGCCCCGTCATCGGCTCCTCGCGTATCCCGAACGCCGCGTCGGGCGTCAACGCGGCGCGTGAAATCGGCGGCGGCTCCGCTTTCCTGGCCGCCCGTCCGAATCCGTTCAACCCGCGCACCAAGATCGAGTTCGGTCTGCCCCGCGAAGGCCGTGTGACCCTCCGGGTCTACGACATTCAGGGCCG
>JANOOP010000219.1:0-13034 GCA_031421415.1 Candidatus Eiseniibacteriota bacterium | reverse complement strand
CTGGCCGTCGGTGCCCGCACCTGGGATCACGTCCGCCAATCGTACCTCGTCGCCTTCGGCGCCGGATTCATGCTGGCCGCCGTCATCCTCAGGATGATTCCCGAGAGCTACCGGCTGAACGTTGCGACGAGCGGCGACGCGGAGAAGGCCTTCTCGGTCGGCGCGCTCCTCCTGGCCGGCTACCTCCTGGTCCACTTCGCCGAGCACGTCCTCCTGGGACACTTCCACTTCGGCGAGGAAACCCACCACGAGCACTGGGTGAAGCCGGTGGTCGGCACCACGGCGCTCGTCGGGCTCGCGCTCCACACGTTCTTCGACGGCATCTCGATCGGCTCGGGATTCCTGGTGACGCCGACGCTCGGCATCCTGGTCGCGATCGCCGTGTTTCTCCACAAGGTGCCGGAGGGATTCACGGTCGCCTCGATCATGGTCGCCGCGGGCCGGACGCGCCGCGACGCGGTGCTGAGCGCCGCCTTGCTCGGCGTCGTCACCGTGCTGGGCGTGGCGAGCATCTCCGTCTGGTCGTCGTTTCTCCACGTTGCCCTCCCGCTCTCCGCCGGAGCGGGGCTTTACGTCGCGGCATCGGACCTGATCCCGGCCGTGAACGAGGCGAAGGGGGTCGGCAAGCCGCTCGCCGTGTTCGGCGGAGTCTTCCTCTTCGCCGCGACGGAGATGGCGCTGGAGGCGTTCGGGCTCTGATGTCCGGGCTTCTGGGCGAGTTCCCAGGCCGGTCGTTGACGCGTGCGGGACCCCCTGCTAGGCTTTACGGCTCAAGGCCTTCCCGCGTCGAACAGCCGGCGTCCGCCGGCGGCGCGAAAGGCCGCGGAGTGACTCCATGGGACTCGAAGAACTAGTACCAGACGGAATACTGACAACCACGGTCGAGAAGATGGTGAACTGGGCGCGCCGCTCGTCCATTTGGCCCGCGACCTTCGGCCTCGCCTGCTGCGCCATCGAGATGATGGCCACCACCGCCTCCCGCTACGATCTCGCGCGCTTCGGCGCCGAGGTGTTCCGCGCGTCGCCGCGCCAGGCCGATCTCATGATCGTCGCCGGCCGGGTGAGCAAGAAGATGGCGCCGATTCTCCGCCGCGTGTACGACCAGATGCCTGAGCCCAAGTGGGTCATCTCCATGGGCGCCTGCGCCTCCTGCGGCGGCGAATTCAACGACTACGCCATCGTGCAGGGCGTCGACACGATCGTGCCGGTGGACGTCTACGTTCCCGGCTGTCCTCCGCGCCCCGAAGCCCTCATCTACGGCATCATGAAACTCCAGGAGAAGATCGACCGGCAGCGCCTCAAGCCCGCTCTACCGGATCCCATGCCGGCGGATCCCACGCCGGCGGATCCCACGCTGGCGGATCCCACGCTGGCGGCGACCGCGCCGGCGGCGACCGTGCCGGCGGAGGGGACGGGTGCCGCCTGATCGGAACGATATGAGCGCCATCGCCACGACGCAGGAACCGGACGCGACCGGAACGACGCCCGAATTCAACACGATCACCATCAACATGGGGCCGCAGCACCCCAGCACGCACGGCGTGCTGCGCCTCATCATCGAGCTCGACGGCGAGATCGTGCGATCGGTCCGTCCCGTGATGGGATACCTCCACACCGGGATGGAGAAGATCATGGAGTCGAAGACCTACACGAAGTCGCTCACGGTCACCGACCGGATGGACTACATGTCCCCGCTCGGGAACAACATGGCCTACGTCGGCGCCGTGGAGCGGATCCTGGGAATCGACGTCCCCGATCGCGCGCGCACGCTCCGCGTCATTCTGCTCGAGCTGACGCGCATCTCCTCGCACTTGGTCTGGCTGGGGACGCACGCCCTCGATCTGGGCGCGATGAGCGTGTTCCTGTACTGCTTCCGCGAGCGCGAGAAGCTCCTCGACGTGAACGACATGGTGGCCGGCTCGCGGATGACGCCGTCGTACTTCCGCGTCGGCGGCTTCTACCAGGACGTCCCCGACACGTTCGTGCCGCACGTGAGGAAGTTCCTGGACGAGTTCCCGAAGGCGCTCGCCGAGTACCAAAACCTCCTGACGAAGAACAAGATCTGGATGCAGCGGACCATCGGCGTCGGCGTCATGTCGGGCGAGCAGGCGATCAGCCTCGGCTGCACCGGCGCGACGCTTCGCGGCAGCGGCATCAACTACGATGTCCGTAAGGCGAAGCCCTACCTCGGCTACGAGACCTACGAGTTCGAGATCCCGCTGGGGAAGAGCGGCGACGTCTACGACCGCTACCTCGTCCGCATCGAGGAGATGAAGCAGTCGCTGCGGATCATTCGCCAGGGGCTCGACCGCCTGAAGCCGGGCCCCGTGCGCTCCGACTACCCGTATCTCTTCCCGGCCAAGCGCGAAGACGTGAAGAGCGGCATGGAAGAGCTGATCTATCACTTCAAGATCATGTCCGAGGGATTCCGCGTTCCCACGGGCGACGCGTACTTCTCTATCGAGTCGCCGAAGGGCGAGCTCGGCTTCTACGTCGTCGCCGACGGGAGCCCGAATCCCTATCGCGTTCACGTGCGCCCTCCCTCGTTCATTCACCTCATGGCTCTGGAGCCGATGGCCATCGGGCGCCTCGTGAGCGACCTGGTCGCCTGTATCGGCAGCATCGATATCGTGCTCGGGGAGGTCGACCGGTAATCATGAGCGGACCCAGCGGAGCGGTACTCACGAAGACCGTCCATCTTCCGAACTCGCACACCCTCGATGTCTACCGCCAGCACGGCGGCTACGAAGCGCTCGCGCTCGCGTTTCAGAAAACGCCCGACGACATCATCGACATGGTGAAGCGCTCGGGACTGCGCGGCCGCGGCGGAGCCGGATTCCCGGCGGGCACCAAGTGGGGTTTCGTCCCGAAGAGCACCGACAAGCCGAAGTACCTCTGCGTGAACGCCGACGAGAGCGAGCCCGGGGCGTTCAAGGACCGGCTCATCTGCGCGAAGGATCCGCACCAGCTCCTTGAGGGAACGCTGATCGGCGCCTATGCGATCGGCGCGCACCGCTGCTACATCTACATCCGCGGAGAGTTCGCTGCGGAGGCGCGCCTCCTCGACGAGGCGATCGCCGAAGCCCGGAAGGCGGGCCTGGTCGGGAAGAACATCCTGAACTCGGGCTTCGACTGCGAGGTCACGGTCTACCGCGGCGCGGGGGCCTACATCTGCGGCGAAGAGACCGGGCTTATCGAGTCGATCGAGGGAAAGCGCGGCTGGCCCCGCCTGAAGCCTCCGTTCCCTGCCGTCGTCGGCCTCTTCGGCTGCCCGACGGTGGTGAACAACGTCGAGACGCTCGCCTGCGTCCCCCACATCGTGAAGCACGGGTGGGAGTGGTTCGCCGGCATCGGCACCGAGCGGAACACGGGGCCCAAACTCTACGGGCTCTCGGGCCATGTGGTGAAGCCGGGCGTCTACGAGGCGCCGATGGGAATTCCGCTCCGGAAGCTGATCGACGAGTTCGGGGGAGGCGTTCCCGGCGGCCGTCCCATCAAGGCGGTCATTCCCGGAGGCGCGTCGTGCCCGGTGCTGCGCGGCGACGAGATCGACGTGCCGATGGACTTCGACAGCATGACCCGCGCGGGGTCGCTCTTCGGCACCGGCACGCCGGTGGTGATGGACGACACCTGCTGCATGGTGAAGGCCGCCTGGATCACGGCGCGCTTCTTCGCGCACGAATCGTGCGGGCAGTGCACGCCTTGCCGCGAGGGCACGGGGTGGCTTCAGCGGATCCTCTGGAAGATCGAGACGGGGCAGGGGGAGGAGAAGGACATCGACACGCTCCTCTCCGTGACCGACCAGATCGAAGGAAACACCATCTGCGCGCTGGGCGACGCGGCGGCATGGCCGGCACGCGGTTTCGCGAAGAAATTCCGGGACGAATTCATCCAGCACATCCGCGAGAAGCGCTGCCCCCTGGGCGGCGGCTCGCTGAATTGAGGGAACGCCCATGGCGACCGTGACGCTGAAGATCGACGGCCGGACGGTGACCGTCCCGAAGGGGGCCAACCTGGTGGAGGCCGGGAAGACGGCCGGCGTCTTCACGCCCCACTTCTGCTACCACCCGGGACTCCCCGTGGTCGGCGTCTGCCGCATCTGCCTCGTGGAGATCGAGGGGCGCCCGAAGCTCGTGGCCGGCTGCGCCACGTCCGCCGAGGAGGGGATGAGCGTCATCACCCGCTCGGCGAAAGTGAAGGAAGCGCGCCGCGGCGTCATGGAATTCCTCCTGATCCACCACCCCCTCGACTGTCCGATGTGCGACAAGGGAGGGGAGTGCACGCTCCAGGACTACACCGTCGCCATGAGCGGTCCGGCCACGCGCTTCACGTTCGAGAAGAACACGTGGCCCGAGGAAGACGTGGGCGGGAAGCTGATCCTGAACAAGAACCGCTGCATTCTCTGCCTCCGCTGCGTGAACCTCTGCAAGGACGTGGCGGGTGTGGAGGAGATCGCCGTGCTGGGGCGCGGCGAGGAGACCTACATCGGCACCATCGGCGACCGAAAGATCGAGAACGAGCTGGCGGGGAACATCGCCGACATCTGTCCGGTGGGCGCGCTGACCAGCAAGGACTTCCGCTTCAAGGCGCGCCCCTGGGAACTGAAGAACTCGCCGTCGGTCTGCACCCTCTGCTCCAAGGGGTGCAACACGATCGTCGGCTTCCATCCGCGGCGCGAGGAAGTGCTCCGCTTCACGGCGCGCGAGAACATGGACGTGAATCGGTGGTGGATCTGCGACCGCGGGCGCGGCCAGTTCCACTCGATCCACGCGCCGAACCGCCTGACGGCGCCGGTCCGGCGCGTCGACGGCGCGGCCCAGCCGGTCCTCTGGCACGAGGCGATCCCCGCGATCGCCGCGGTGCTGAAGGGCGTGATCGCCAAGAGCGGCGCCGGCGCCATCGGCGTGATCGCCTCGGCGGAGCTGACGAACGAGGAACTCTTCCTGGCGCGCACCATCTTCCGCGACCGCCTCGGCGTGGCGAATTTCGACTTCCCGGAGCGCCCGCAGCCGCCGGTCGTCTATCCGAAATTCACCATCGAGGGCGACCGGAACCCGAACACGCGCGGCGCGCGCGCCATCGGCATCGCGCCGGGACAGGGCGGCCGCTCGGTGCGCGACATGATCCAGGCGGCGGCCGAGGGAGAAATCCGCGCCCTCGTCTTCCTGCGCGGCGGCGCGCTCGACACCTTCGGCGATCCGGCGCTCGTCGCCCGGGCGCTGGAGCGGGCGGAACTGGTGGTCGTCCTCGACACGCATACCTCGCCCGTCGCCGACAAGGCACAGTGGGTCCTGGCCGGCGCCACGCACGTCGAGAAGGACGGCACCTACACGAATTCCCAGGGACGAGTCCAGCGCACGCACCGCGTCTTCTCGACCTCGCGCGACGCGCGCGAGGACTGGCGCGTGCTCCAAGAGCTCGGTCTCGCGCTCGGCGCATTACACGAAAGCGATGCCGGGGCCGCGGAGATCTTCGCGCGCCTCGCCGCGGCCAATCCGGCGTTCCGGGGGCTCACGCACGCTTCGGTGGGGGATCTAGGTGCGCCGCTCGCCTCCGCGACGGCGGACGTCGCCGTGGGTTGATCCCGACCGACGCCGCCGGCTGCTCCTCGCACTCCCCAAGACCGACCTCCACGTTCATCTCGACGGATCGCTCCGTCCGGAATCGCTCCTCGAGATGGCGCGGGAGCAAGGGCTCCGGCTTCCGATTCGTGACGCCGCCGCGCTCGATGCTTTTCTGGACGGGCTCACCTCCGGCGTCAGCCTCCCCGAGTACCTGAAGGCCTTCGACCTCACCCTCCGCGTGCTGCAGACCCGCGCGGCGCTCGTCCGCGCGGCCTTCGAGCTGGCGGAGGACTCGCATCGAGAGAACGTCCGCTACCTCGAGGTCCGCTACTGCCCGGCGCTTCACACGCGGCGCGGGCTCACCATGGGGGAGACGGTGGAGGCGGTGAATCAGGGGTTGAAGCGCGCGCGCCGCCGCTACGGCATCGAGAGCGGGATCATCATCTGCGGCATCCGGCACAAGAGCCCACGCCTCACGAATCGCCTGGCCGAGGTGGCGGTGGCGTACTGGGGGAAGGGGGTCGTCGCCTTCGATCTGGCCGGCGCCGAGCACAATTTCCCCGCGAAGGCGCACAGCCGGGCCTTCGACTTGGTGGCGAAGAACAACGTGAACGTGACCGTCCACGCGGGCGAGGCGTACGGCCCCGAGAGCATCGCGCAGGCGCTCCACTACTGCAGCGCGCACCGGATCGGGCACGGAACGAGGCTCGGCGAAAACCGCGAGATCCTCGACTACGTGAACGACCACCGGATCCCGCTCGAGATGTGCCTCACCTCGAACATCCAGACGGGCGCCGTCCCGCGTGCCAGCGCGCACCCGTTCCTCCGCTACCTTCGCCTCGGGCTTCGCGTCACCCTCAACACCGACAACCGGCTCGTCTCCCGGACCACCATGACCCAGGAACTCGACCGGGCGGTGGTGGCATTCAAGCTGACGCCGAACGACGTGCGTCACGTCCTGGTGAACGGATTCAAGTCGGCGTTCCTCCCCGTCGCGCGGAAGGCAGCCCTCCTGAGGGCCTCCCTCCGAGAGATGGATTCCCTCTTCCGACGCGCCGGCGTGCTGCCGCCGGAACGGGGGCCCGAGGTTCTCTGAGCCGCCCCCGGGGAGCCTGCATCCAAACCGCCGGGAGTCGGTCCCAGGAGCGCGCCTTGCGCCATCATGCAGGGGTAGCCTAGACTCGTACGCGAAGCATCGACCGCCGTGCACCAGAGGACCTCGACATGAACCAGATGGGCCGCTCCGCCGGTCCCCGACCCTCGCTCTCCGGACGTCTGAGTCCCGTGCCGATCCTCCAGGTCGCCACCGGATTCTGGGCGAGCCAGGCGTTGCTGACCGCCGTGGATCTACGCGTCTTCACGATCCTCTTCCAGGGACCGAAGAGCGTGGCCGAGGTGGCCGAGGCCGCCGGCGCCGACGCCGCGGCCATGGAGGCGCTCCTGGACGCGAACTGCGCGATCGGATTCCTCCAGCGGCAGGGCGACCGCTACAAGAACGACGAGGTGTCGAACGCCTTCCTGGTGGAGAGCGTCCCGGGTAACTACGTCGAGATGGTCCGCTTCATGCGGGACCCGCTCTACCCGCTCTGGAGTTCGCTCCGCGAGCGCGTTCGGGGGGGCGGTCCGCCAACCGTGCCGCAGGGGAACGACGAGCTGGAGATCGGCCTGGCGCGCGCCTTCCACACCGGCGGCTACGCCACCATGACGCGCGTCGCCGAGATCCTCGACCTCGAGTTCAGCGACGTCTCCACGCTCGTGGAGATCGGGAGTCACACCGGCCCCGGCACGCTCTGTCTGGCGCGCCGCTATCCGCAACTCCACGCGACCATCGTCGACCGGCCGGTCTTCCAGGCGGTCTCCGAGGAATTCATCAAGAGCATGAAGCTGGAGGAGCGCGTGCGCTTCGTCTCGGGCGATCCCGACGCGGCGCAGCCGGGCGCGAACGCCGACCTGATCCTCGTGCCGCACCATCTTTCGCGGCGGAGCCGGAACGCCATCCCGCTCATCCTGGCGGCGGCGCGCGCGTCGCTCCGCGACGGCGGGCACATCATCATCACCGAGTTCCTCCTGGAGGACTCGCACGCGGAGCCCAGGGAAGCGGCCCTCTATCGCCTAAACGTGCTCGCCGCCTACGGCGCCGGCAACGCGGTAGCGCTGCCCCGCGGAGAGCTTACCAAATACCCCCCGTACGCCGGCTTCGCCGCCATCGACATGGTGGGCCTTCCGATATTCGGCATCACGGCCATCACGGCAACGAAGGGCTGAGCCGTGCGAGTCGAACGCCGTTCCGTGGGGCCGTTCGACAACAATCTCTACGTTCTCTCCACACCCGGGTCGACCGACGCGATCGTGATCGATCCCTGCGGTGACGACGGATCCGCTCTGGATGAACTCCGCCAGCGCGGCCTCACGGTCCGGCGCATCCTCCTCACGCACGCCCACATCGATCACATTCTCGCGGTGAAGGCCTATCGCCAGGCGACGGGTGCGCCGGTGTGGCTCCACCCCGGCGACCGCTGGTGGCTGGAGCGGGCTGCGGCGCAGGCGGCGGCCTACGAGCTTCCGTGGGACGGCGCGTTCGAGGTCGATCACTGGATCGCCGACGGAGAAGAGGTCGGCCTTCCGGGGATCGAGGTGCGCGCCATCGAAACGCCGGGGCACTCGCCAGGCAGCGTGACCTTCGTGACCTCCGAGGGATTGATCGCGGGCGACGTCCTCTTCGCCGGATCGGTCGGTCGCACCGACCTTCCGCTCTGCGACCCCGAGGCGCTCGTCCGCTCCGTGCGGGAGCGCCTCTTCGCCTACCCCGACGCCACTCCCGTCCATCCGGGCCACGGCCCCGCGACGACCATCGGAGCGGAACGCCGGTCGAACCCCTTCATCGGGGACGCCGCGCTCGGCCATCGCCAGAGCGTCTGACCGCCGCACTTCCGCGCGGAGGGGAGGATCGTGACGAACGAGATTTCAAAGCTCCTGCATCCCAGCGCGCTCTACCGCGACTTCCTGGCGGCTCCGGAGCGCGTGCGGGATCTCTACCCGGCCGATTTCCGCGACCCGGCCGCGCTGGGCGCCCGCGCCGCCGCGCGATCCATGCCGGCAGATCGTCGCGCGGCCGT
Organism: Candidatus Eiseniibacteriota bacterium; assembly: GCA_031421415.1. GTDB lineage: Bacteria > Eisenbacteria > RBG-16-71-46 > SZUA-252 > SZUA-252 > SZUA-252. The sequence continues at coordinate 4,354 of JANOOP010000219.1, read as the reverse complement.
CGCCGCGATCCTTCGCCGGCAGGCCGCGGCGTGGGACCTTGGCGCCCTCTCGCACGACGCGCTGGCCCGCTTCGAGCGGTCCGATGCGCTCTGCGTGGTGGCGGGGCAGCAGCCGGGGCTCTTCGGCGGCCCGCTTTACACGATCTACAAGGCGATCACCGCCATCGCGCTCGCGCGGTCGATCGAGGCCGCGTGCGGCGCGCCGGTGGTGCCGATCTTCTGGCTCGCCTCCGACGACCACGACTTCGAAGAAGTTCGCCGGGCCTGGGTGAGCGACGGAAGTCCGGGGCCGCTGCTTCTGGAAGTCCCCGCGGACGCCGCGCCGGTCGGAGCCTCGGTGGCGCGCGTGCGGCTCGGGGAGGGAATCGCGGCGCTGCACGAGCGGCTCGCCGCGCTTCTCCCTCCGTCGGAGTTCCGCGATCCGCTCCTCGCACAGCTTCGCGATGCCTACGCCCCCGGGCGGGGGTGGAGCGACGCCTTCGCGCGTTTCGTCGGCGCCCTGGTGGCGCGCGAGGGGATGCTCGTCTTCGATCCCTCCGACGCCAAGGCGAAGCGGCTCGCCCTTCCGATCTTCGAGCGCGAGGTGGCGCTCGGCGGCGAGAGCGCCCGCGTGGCGCGCGATCGCGGCGTCGAACTCGTGGCGCGCGGCTACCACGCGCAAATCTCGCGGGCGGGGAACGAACTGAATCTCTTCTGGCACGAGGAGCGGCGCGAGTCGCTCCGCCTGCACGACGACGGGACCATTCACGCCTCCGAGGGGGGCCCCACGGGGCGCCCGGCCGAATTCATGAAGGCGCTCCGCGACGCTCCCGAGAAGGCGAGCCCCGGCGTCCTCCTCCGCCCTCTCATCCAGGACTTTCTCCTCCCGACCGCGGCCTACGTCGGCGGTCCCGCCGAGGTCGCCTACTGGGCGCAGATCCACCCGCTCTATCCGCTCTTCGATCTCGCGCCTCCGGCGATCACGCCGCGGGCCGGCGCCACGCTGCTCGAGCCGAAGATCGCGAAGACGCTCGACCGCTTCGGGCTCCCGTGGTCCTCGCTGGCCGGGGACGTGGAGCCGATCCTGTCCGAGACGCTCCGCCGGCTCCTTCCCGACGACTTTCCGGAGCGCTTCGAGCGGGAGCGGAAGGAGTGGGACGCCTCCTTCCAGCGCCTCAACGCGGTGGTGACCGCGTTCGATCCGTCGCTCCGTTCGGCGCTCGGCACGGCGGCGGGAAAGGTGCAGCACGAGGGGCGCGAACTGGAGAAGAAACTGATGCAGGTCTGGAAGCGGCGGCAGGAGGAGTCGGTCGCGCAGATTCGCCGCGCGGCGGGGCATCTCTTTCCGCACGGGGGACTGCAAGAACGGACGCTCTCCGTGCTCGGCTTCCTGGCCCGCTATGGGCCCGGTCTGCCGGCTCGGCTTCGTGACGCGCTCGGCGCTCCCGGCACGCATGTCGTCGTGCCGCTCGGCGGACCCGCGGCGGTGGGGCAGGCGGCGGGAGCGGCGGCTCCGGCTACCACGGATGCGAGCGAGGCGTCGCGCGCCGGGGTGGGGAAGGCGCGATGAAGATCGGCATCTCCTGTTATCCGTCGCACGGGGGATCGGGCGTCGTCGCGACCGAGCTCGGCATGGAGCTGGCCAAGCGGGGGCACGAGATCCACTTCATCTCCTACGCCATCCCGTTCCGACTGAAGCCCTATTCCGAGGGGATCTTCTTCCACGAAGTCTCCAACACCTCGTACCCGCTCTTTCAATTCCCGCTCTACACGATGACGCTGGCGGCGAAGATGGCCGAGGTCGCCGACGAGGTCGGGCTCGACGTGCTGCACGCGCATTACGCCATTCCGCACGCCGTCTGCGCGCATCTGGCGCGCGAGGTGGCGACGTCGCGCGAGCGTCTCCGCGTCGTGACGACGCTTCACGGCACCGACATCACGCTCGTCGGCTCGGATCAGTCGTTCCGGTCGATCACGCGCTACGGGATCGAGATGAGCGACGGGGTCACCGCCGTCTCCGAATTTCTCCGCAAGCGGACCATGGACGTGTTCGCTCCGCGCCGCGACGTGGAGGTGATTCCGAACTTCGTCGACACCGCACGCTACGTGCCGCGCGGCGAATCGGGCTGCCATCGGGAGCGCTACGCGCGAAGCGGCGAGCGGATCCTGACCCACATCTCGAACTTCCGCGCGAGCAAGCGCGCTCCCGACGCCGTGCGAGTCCTGGCGGCCGTGCGGAAGGAAGTCCCCGCGGTCCTTCTCATGGTAGGCGACGGCCCGGAGCGGACGCGAAGCCGCGAGGTGGCGGTGGAATTGGGCGTCGACCGCTTCGTCCGCTATCTCGGCCAGATGGACGCCGTCGAGGACGTGCTGGCGGCCAGCGATCTCTTCATCCTGCCGAGCGAGAACGAATCGTTCGGGCTGGCGGCGCTGGAGGCGATGTCGAGCGGCGTACCGGTCATCGGCACCACCGCCGAAGGGCTTCCCGAGTTGATCCGCTTCGGGGAGACGGGCTACCTGGTGCCGGTGGGGGACGTGGAGGGGATGGCGCGGCGGGCGATCGAAGTGTTGAGCGACGGGCGCCTCCACGCCGCCATGGCGGTCGCCGCTCGGCGGCTGGCCGTGGAGGAGTACGAAGCGAGCCGCGTGGTGCCGATGTACGAGCGGTTTTACGAAAAGGTGTTGGCGCGGCCGGCGTTCATTCCGCCGCCGCTCGGGCCGCCGGAGGGTATGGCGTAGGGGGAATGATGCGGCGGATCCTCGGAGCCCTCCGAAGCTACGGCGCTGAAGAGAAATTCAAAGTGAGGTCGAACGTAGAGTCGCTTCCAGCGGAGGCCTCGACAGGATCGATGGGAGCGTACCCAGAAGCCGTGGCGGTGAGTCGGTACGCCTGAGGGCTCGCCAGGTAGAGCTTGAACGCTCCGGTTCCGTCGGTCGTCGACCGAGCCTTCCCGAGGTAGCCGTAGTAGTCGTCGCCAACGACGCGCACGATGGCTCCGGGAATCGGCGTCCCCGTCCCCGCTTCACGAACCACGCCACTCCATGTGATCCCCGTGAACGCGAGATCGATGGTCGTGGGCCCCGCGACCGCAACGGAGTTGAACCTTCGCGAGAAGATTGTCTCCTCCGCGAACCCGGCGGCCGGAGACACGGTCCCTGCAGGGGGCCTTGGCGCCAATCGGGCCGGTGTGAGCGTTCCGAGCGATGGTGCCGTCGAAGCAGGGATGAAATAGATTTCCACGCCTTGCACCGGCGCTCCCTTGGGCGTCGCCACCGACCCGCCTAGCGTCACGATCGGAATGGGGGCGATCGCGATATCGGCGCATGCGGTGACGAACGCGAGGCACGCGGCCAGTGCAAGACGCAGGAAGTCGACGAGGGCGGGGTGGATGCCGCGGCTCACCATCAGTAGCCGCCCGGCGTCAGAACCGGTACTGGATGCCGGCCGAGAAAAGTCCGGTCGCATACGTCTCACGGCTCGTGGAGGAGAGTTCCTGGCCGGTCGAAGAGTAGGTGACGAATCGTCCTCGATAGAAATCAGCGGAGCCCTCGAAAACGGCGATCCATTCGGGGGAGAGCGCGATCTCGGCGCCTAGCCCCGTCGCCACGACGGCGCTGGCCGAGGCAGGCGCGTCGTGGAAATTGAGGATCTGCCCGCCCAATCCCACGAGTAGGTATGGACGGACTCCGCGTTTCCGGAAGCCATACGAGACGAGCGCGCGGATGTCCCCAACGCTCGACACCACTCCGGAGGTGCGCCGCGTCGGTTCGGCGTGGGCACCGTCGATCATGATCGTGACCCGGTTGCTGACGCCCAAGGAAACTCGCGCGCCGATCGCGAATTCGCCCTCCAGCTCGAGCGGCGACGCGAACGTTCGGTAGCCCGCGACCGGTCCGATCGCTACCCAGCGTCCGCGGTCCGGGGGCGCCGCCCAGGCGCCGCCCGCCTCGATCGCACACACCACCTGCATCACCAAGAGGAGGGGGCACGTCCAGAGGATTCTCAAGCACGAAGCCTTCATTCCCATTTCCGTTGAGCGGTTCGGAGGGCTGGCGTTACGTCGGGGGGCGGCCACACCTCTCGGAGACGCGATACGGACAATGCGGACACTTCGCCATTGAAGCCGAGTTCCTCGTTGAATGCTCGGATTCCGGAGTAAACCGATCCTTCTAGCTCCCGGTCGGCGGCCGTCGTGGGCGCCGGCGCTAGGAGGATCAGGAGGAGTGGGAGCGCCTGCCCGGTTCTGTGCATCCAATGGTGCATGGAGCGTGGTAGCGATTCGAAAAGAGGTCCCCGGGGCATCGGATCCTCCAGCGCGGGACCGGGTTCGACCTGCCCGGGCCGGGACTTGTGGGGGAGGGCCTTTCTGTGTAC
>JANOOP010000218.1:0-1832 GCA_031421415.1 Candidatus Eiseniibacteriota bacterium | reverse complement strand
CACTCCAGCCAGACGGGCGAGACCGCGCGGGAGCTTAAGGCGATCCTTGGCGCCGAGGCGACGGACGGTGACGAGGGCGAGGCCGACTGGGAAGACCGGCTTAACCAGGTGATGCAGTCGCGCGGGCGGCAGCCGAACCTGAGCTTCTTCGCCTTCACCGCCACGCCCAAGGGCAAGACGCTGGAGCTGTTCGGGCGGCCCGGAGCGAACGCGACGCCGGAAGCCTTTCACATCTACAGCATGCGGCAGGCGATCGAGGAGGGATTCATCCTCGACGTGCTGACGAACTACACCACTTACGCCACCTACTATCGGCTGCTCAAGGCGGCGGAGGACGATCCGGCCCTGCCGAAGAAGAAGGCGGCGCGGGCGCTGGCGAAGTTCATGAGCCTGCACCCGCACAACATCGAGCAGAAGACGGAAGTCATCCTGGAGCACTTTCGCCGCAGTGTGATGCACCGCCTGGGCGGGCGGGCGAAGGCGATGGTTGTTACCTCGTCGCGCCTGCATGCCGTGCGCTACAAGCTCGCCTTCGAGAGCTACATCGCCGAGAACGGCTACACGGATGTGCGCCCGCTGGTCGCGTTCAGCGGCAAGGTGCGAGACCCGGACACGGGCCTCGAGTACACCGAGCCGGGGATGAACACGGACGTCGTCACGGGCAAGCCCATCAGCGAGGCGGCGCTGCCCGCACGATTCGAGTCGTCCGACTACCAGGTGCTGCTCGTCGCCAACAAGTACAAGACGGGCTTTGACCAGCCACTGTTGCACACGATGTATGTGGACAAACGGCTCGACGGGGTTCAGGCGGTTCAGACCCTCTCGCGGTTGAATCGGATGATCCCAGGCAAGGACGCACCGTTCGTGCTCGACTTCGTCAACGACGCCGAGAACATTCTCCGCGCCTTCAAGCCCTACTACGACAAGACGGAACTCGCCGAAGCGTCGGACCCCACGAAGCTGGAGACCCTGAAGCACGAGCTCGACCAGGCGCAGGTGTACCACTGGAGCGAGGTCGAGGCGTTCGCGCAGATCTTCTACAAGCCGACGGAGCGCCAGGGGGCCGCCGATCACGCGCACATGCAGCGGCATCTTCAGCCCGCGGTGGATCGGTTCAAAGCCATCGCGGAGGAAGAGACCCGCGAGGCGTTTCGCAAGAAGCTCACCGGGTATGTACAGGTGTACGCGTTCCTGAGCCAGATCGTCCCTTACGCCGACCCGGACCTGGAGATGCTCTACAGCTACGGCCGCTTCCTGCTGCCGCACCTGCCGCTTGAACGCGACGCGACCGTCGTCAAGGTGGGTGACGAGGTGGCGCTCCAGTACTACCGCCTGGAGCGCGTCTTCTCCGGCGCGATCATGGTGAAAGAGGGTGAGGCCAAAGGCATTAAGAGCCCTACGGATGTCGGCACCGGCAAGGCCACGGACGAGAAGGCACCGCTGTCGGAGATCATCGAAGTGCTGAACGAGCGCTTCGGCACGCAGTTCAGCGAGGAGGACCGGTTCTTCTTCCAGCAGATCAAGGAGAAAGCCTGCAAGAGCGAACAGATCGTGCGGACGGCGATGGCCAACCCACTCGACAAGTTCGAGCTGGGCATCCGCAAGCTCATCGAGGACCTGATGATCGAGCGTATGGGCGAGAACGACAAGATCGTCACGCGGTACATGGCGGATCAGGAGTTTCAGGGATCGGCGTTTCCGATCCTGGCGAGAGAGATCTTCGACTCCGTCAGGGCGCGATCAGGTCCGCCAAATGTGCCGAGCGGGATCACCCCTGCGACCACCAAAGCTTCGCGGAATTCGCCAAATTCGGCAACTAAGATGCCAAAAAT
>JANOOP010000217.1:0-2696 GCA_031421415.1 Candidatus Eiseniibacteriota bacterium | reverse complement strand
TGTCCTCGTCGATGCGGAGAATTCTCCGATGGCAGAGTTGCCGTGCGACGTTGTGCTTGAGGTTCTTGGCGCCGGCCAAACGAGAAACCCAGGTCTGTAGCGAGCCGCGGCGCTTCGCGGTCGCCATCTTCCGCAGGGCCTCGTCGATGATCGGGTCGCCGCTCGGTCTTGCGTCGTCGAGAGTGACCAATCGCTTCCGGGTATTGTCGATCGAAATGCGGCGTCCGAGCGAAAGTTCGGCCAGGATCGCGCCGGCAATGGCGTACTCCGAGTAGCAGGTCGAGATCGTGCCCTTCTCGTTTTGGAGAGCCAGGAGGAAGATCTCTTCGTACAAGAATAAGGTCTTCGGGCTGGTCATCGATGGCACCTCTGAAAAGGGGCCGCGGCTTCGCGCCACGGCCCCGACGAATCTCCACTGGAGACGGCGAGCGCGCCGCTACTTCCTCGCCATCATCTGCATCCCCTGCAGCACGCTCAACAAATGACTCTTCATCGTGCTGTCCTGGACCGCGAGATTCAGAATTCCATCCACCATGGTCTGATCCTTCGCGATCCGTCCCATCAACGACTGCATCATGTCGCCGTTTCCGAGGACCTTCTCCACCACCATCTCCCGCGTCCCCTCGCCGCCCATCAGCTTGTCGAGAACTTCGCCGGAAACCGCGTTGTCGGCCGCGATGGCGTCCATCAACTTCGCTTTCATCTCGCCGTTGGCGAGCACCGACTTCACCATATCCCCGCTGCATCCGACCATCATGATCAGAGCGCTCAGCAGAAGCAGGAATGTCGTGAACCGTCGCGTCATCGAGTCCCTCCTGGAGTTGGATCCTTCCGTGGACCCCCCACTGGGGCAACGCCGCCAGGATGCCACAGGGAGCGGTGGAAGGGTAGCGCCCATGAAAGGTACACTCCTCCTTCTATGATCCGACTGAACGATGTCGCTTATTCCATCGGGACGCGCTCGCTCTTCTCGGGCCTAACCTGGACCCTGGGTCCGGGCGACCGCGTCGCACTGGTGGGGCCGAACGGGGCGGGGAAGACGACCCTCCTGAAGGTGCTGCTCGGGGAACTCCGCCCCGACTCGGGGACGCGCGTGCTCTCGCGAGGGACCCGGATCGGGTACCTCCCCCAGGAGGCGGCGGAGAAGTTCGACGGGACGGTGCTCGACCGGGCTCTGGAGGCCCATCGTCACCTGATCGAGATGCGGGAGGAGCTGGACGCCCTCTACCAGGAGATCCCGACGCTCGACCCGGGCGACCCGCGGATGGAGGCCCTCCTCGACCGTTTGGGGGAGCTGCAGCATACGCTCGAGCGGTCCGACGAGCACACGCTGGTCCCGGAGGCGCGTCGCGTCCTGGCGGGACTCGGCTTCTCGACGGCCGACCAGGACCGGCCGCTCGCCTCCTTCTCAGGCGGGTGGCGGATGCGGGTGGCGCTGGCATCGCTCCTCCTCACCGACCCGACGCTCCTCTTCCTGGACGAGCCGACGAACCATCTCGACCTGCCGGCCATGGAATGGCTGGAGGAGTATCTGGAGACGTTTCACGGCGGCCTGATCGTGGTCTCGCATGACCGCGTCTTCCTGGACCGGATCACCGACGAGGTGCGGGAGCTGGACCACGCGGAACTGAACGAGTTCGTCATGTCGTTCACCGACTACCTGGAGGAACGGCAGCGGCGCCGCGAGGCGCTGGAGTCGCAGAACGAGCAGCTCGATCAGAAGATCGCGCAGCTCTCCCGCTTCGTGGAGCGATTCGGCGCCAAGAACACGAAGGCGACGCAGGCGGCGAGCAAGATGAAGCAGATCGACCGACTTCGCCGCCAGCGCGTGGTCGTGCCGCGCAAGGCCCGGCACATCTCCTTCTCCTTCCCCACGCCGCCGCACGTCGGCCGCACGCTGACGAGGCTCGACGGCGTTTCGTTCGGTTACGACAAGCGCGACATCTTCACCGAAGCGAACGTCGTGATCGAGCGTGGCGACAAGATCGCCATCGTCGGCGCGAACGGGGCCGGAAAGACGACACTCTTGCGCCTCCTGGCGGGGCAGCTCGATCCGCGACGGGGGGAGCGGGACCTCCACCCCCAGGCGAAGCTCGCCTATTTCGCGCAGCACGCGGCGGAGACGCTGGACGCGAGCCTGACCATCCTCCAGGCGGTGGAGGAGGTCGCTCCCTTCGGCACGCCGACCTCGGCGCTCCGCGCGCTCCTGGGAAATTTCCTCTTCCTCGGTGACGACGTCTTCAAGTCGTGCCGGATCCTCTCGGGCGGAGAGCGCCAGCGCGTGGCGCTCACGCGGATGCTCCTCGAGCCGGCGAACCTCTTGCTCCTCGACGAGCCAACGCATCACCTCGACCTGGCGGGGAAGGAAGTGCTGGAGGGGGCGCTCCGCCAGTACCCGGGCGCTGTCATCGTGGTGACCCACGACCGCTCGCTCATGGCGAGCATCGCCACGCGGATCGTCGCGGTGGAGGAGGGCCGCGTCATCCTCTACCCGGGCGGCTACGACGACTACGAGTCGGCCCGGGTGGCGACGGCGGAGGCGGCGAAGCGACAGGGGACTCCGGGCGGAGCCGCCGTGGCCGCGCCCGAGCGCGCCGCCGCGACGTCGGGCGGCCGCACCGCCTCCCCAGCCGCTCCTGCGAAGGAGGCGAAGAAAGCGGGAACGCCCGGACGCGCCCCCGCCGCGAAGAACGAGG
>JANOOP010000216.1:0-9551 GCA_031421415.1 Candidatus Eiseniibacteriota bacterium | reverse complement strand
GGCGATCGCCGGACTGCCGCTCGCGCGGCAGCTCGAGCAGCTCTACCGCTTCGAGCGGAGCGGCATGCGGCTCGGTCTCGAAGGAATCGAGCGTCTCCTCGCGAGCGCCGGGCGGCCCGACCGCGCCTTTCCCAGCGCGTTGATCGCGGGAACGAACGGCAAGGGCTCCACCGCCGCGCACCTCTCCTCGATTCTCCGCGCCGCGGGCCGGCGCGTCGGTCTCTACACCTCGCCCCATCTGGTTCGATTTCACGAACGGATCCGGGTCGACGGCGCCGAGATCGGCGACGAGGCGCTCGAAACGTTGCTGGCCCGCTGGTGGCCGCGCTTCGAGGAGGAGCCGACCTCGTTCTTCGAGGCGGCCACGGCGCTCTGCTTCGATCATTTCGCTTCGTCGCGCATCGACTTCGGGGTCGTGGAGGTCGGGCTCGGCGGAAGGCTCGACGCGACGAACATCCTGACGCCGCGCGTCTCCGTCATCACGACGATCGCCTCCGACCACGCCGAGATCCTCGGGAGAACGCTGGCGCGGATCGCGCGCGAGAAGGCGGGCATCGTCAAGGAGGGGGGCACGCTCGTTCTCGGCGTCCGCCGGCCGGAGCCGCGCGCGGAAATTCTGCGCGTAGCGGCGGCGAGGGGTTCTCGCGTGCTGCGGCTCGGCGCGGACGCGCGTTACGCCGCGCGATCGGTCGATCCGTCGGGGACCACCTTTCACCTCGCCACGCCCTCCTTCCGCGGCACGCTCCGCACGCCGCTGATCGGGTTCCATCAGGCGAGGAACGCGGCGCTGGCCGCCCTCGCGGCCGAGGCGATCCTGGCGCCTGAGGGCCGGAGCGCCCGGGAGATCGGAGAGGCGATCGCGGCGGGCGTGGAGGCGACGCGCTGGCCGGGTCGCGCGGAACTTCTCCCGGGCGATCCGCCCATCCTGCTCGACGTCGCCCACAACGTGGAAGGCGCGCAGGCGATCGCCGCCACCGTGTTGGCGCTCTTCGGCAGCCGTCCCGTCGCGGTCGTCGCGGCGTTCTCGCGCGACAAGAAGCACGGATCGATTCTCCGTGCCCTGGGGCCGTGCGCGGCGCGATTCGTCCTGACCGAGTTCGCGGGGGAGAGGGCGACACCGGCCGAGGAACTCGTGCCGCAGGCGCCGGCACGGCATCCGGAAGCTCTGGCGGTTCGCGCGACCGCGGAGGCGCTCGCGCTCGCGCGCGAGTGGGCGCGAGCGAATGGTGGCGCCCTCCTCGTCACCGGATCGTTCTTCCTGATCGGCGAAGTGTTGGCGCATCTCCATCGGGAGATGCCGCGTGCGCTCTAGGAATCCGGCGGGCCGAATTGCATTCGCGGCGGCATTCGGATTCGCCGCGGCGGTCGCGCTCCTGGCGCAGGCCTACCCGGCGTTCGCGCAGACTCCGGCCCCCGACGCGTCCGCCGACGAACCCTACCGGCTGAATGCCGATCGCCTGGAGGGCTCCGCCACGTCGGAGGAGAACGTGCTGCGCGCCACGAAGGTGACCGTGGTGCATGGCGCCACGCGGATCATCGGCGACTCGGCGCAGATTTACCAGAATCGGGAGTTCGTCGTCTTCCGCGGCAATGTGAAGGTCTACGACGGCACCACCGTCATGCGCGGCACCGAGGCCTCGTACGACCGGAAGCAGCGGCTCGCCATCCTTCGCGGGAACGTCCGGATCGAGGATCAGGGGACCGTCATCACGGGGCAGGAGGCGACGTTTTACCGGGACCGAAATCTCTCGGTGATCACGGGAAACGCCATGCTCCGCGATTCGTCACGGACGCTTCGCGCCGACCGACTCGAGTACGACCGGGGGCGCGACATCGTCACCGCGATCGGCAAGGTCGACGCGGAAGACCGCGCCGAGAGCACGCGGGTCCGCGCGGGGCGGATCCGTTACGACCGGCGCACCGACTACGCGTGGGCCGAGGAATCGCCGAGCCTCACGCTGGTCGAGAAGGACGGGCGCGCCACCGACATCGCGGCCGACACGCTCCGCTTCGACAACGCCCGGAACCGGGTCTTCGCGGTCGGGCGGGTCCGCATCGACCGAGACAGCCTGCACGCCACGAGCGCCGCCGCGTCCTTCTATCGCAGCGAGGATCGCGCGCTCCTGGTCGGAGACCCGCGGGCGGTCAGTCCCGAGGGAATCGCGCGCGGCGACAGCATGGAAGTCCGCTTTCACGACGGCAAGATCACGTCGCTCCAGATGCGTCCCAACGCCTCCGTCGACTACGAGGAACGCGCGACGTCGGGCCGCGGGGAGCGGAACCTGGCCAGCGGCGACACGATCACGCTCTATCTGGAGAACGACGAGGCGCGGGAGGCCTTCATCGTCGGCCGCGCGAAGAGCCTCTACTGGCCCGCTTCCGCCGACAGCGCGCAGGGCGGGCGAAACACGGCGAACGGCGACACGATCCGCGTCGGCTTCGAGAACGGAAAGCCGCGGCGGGCCACGGTGCTGGGGCGGAGCGAGGGGACCTACTACCTGGCGGCCGAAGGCGACACCGCCGCGGCGGCGAAGCTGGACAAGATCAGCTACAGGGGGCAGCAGATCGAGTACGACGTCGAGACGCGGCTGGTCGACGTCCTCGGAAATGCCGACGTGACCTACAAGGAGATGAATCTCCAGGCGACCCGCGTCCACTTCGACGCGCGCTCCCAGAAAATGAAGGCCGAGGGAGAGCCGGTGCTCCAGGACGGGAAGGACCGGGTCGTGGGCGAGACGATGACCTACGATCTGGCCATCCGGCGCGGGACGGTCTACGCGGGACGCACGAACTACGACCGCGGATTCTTCGCGGGGCAGGAGGTGCGGCGCGTCTCGGAGAGCATCTTCAACGTACGCGCGGGGACGTACACGACTTGCGATCTGGAGGAGCCGCACTTCCACTTCGGATCCTCGAAGATGCGCCTCGTCCTGCGTGAGAAGGTCGTGGCGAAGCCGGTGGTCTTCTATGTTCGGAACATCCCGCTCCTCGGGCTCCCGTTCTACATCTTTCCCATCAAGACGGGCCGGCATTCGGGCTTCCAGCTTCCACAAGTGGAGTTCGGCTCTTCCAGCGCCGGCGGAAAGTTCGTCCGGAATCTCGGCTACTACTGGGCGATCAGCGACTACCTCGACGCCACCGGCTGGGGCGACTACTACCAGTCCGCGCGCTGGGTGGCGCACGGGCAGGCCCGCTACCACAAGCTCTACGAATTCCAGGGGCAGCTGAGCGGCTCCTACCAGCGTTCGCTCGGCTCTGACTTCCAGCAGTCGGCGTGGGACCTCCAGGGGAGTCACTTCCAGACCCTGGCCCCCGGGTTCACGCTTCGCGGGCTGGCCAACACCACCAACTCGTCGTCTTACTACCGCGACGCGAACCTTGGCCGGCCGGCCTCTGTGCGCGTGCAGCGAAACCTCCGCTCCAGCTTCTCGGTCGACAGGGCCTGGCCGAGCTCCTCGCTCAACATCGGGCTGTTGCGGAACCAGGATCTCGATCCCGATCCACAAGGACTGCGCATCGAACAGCAGCTCCCCTCGGCATCGTTCCGGCTCTCGGCCCGGCCGCTGGGGCGCCTGGCGCGCGGGAGGGAGCCGGCGCGCCTCCCGTGGCTCGCGCAGACCCTCGTCGCCTTCTCCTCGAGCGTCGTGAGCCAGAGGAACATCTTCATGAACGCCTTCCCAGCGGACTCGGCGGCCGCGGGCCGCGACTCGGTCATCGACGCCCGCACGGCGGCGCGCCACAACGTGTCGCTCACCGACCAGAGGCGGATGCTCGGCTTTCTGGGGCTCTCGACGCGCATGGATTACACCGAGGCCTTCATGACGCGCGACCAGGCCGGGAATCGAAACCAGCGCGCGGGCGTCTGGCGTGGGAGCGCCGGCGTGAACACGCAGATCTTCGGCACGTTCCGCCGCCCGATCGGACCCCTTCGCGCGCTCCGGCACGTGGTGACGCCCTCGGTCTCCTTCGCCTACCAGCCATCGTATCCGAAGCTCTTCTACCGGACCGTGACGGGCGTTCTGGCCCCGCGCTTCGCCGGCGTCAGCGGGATCGGCGCGCTCGGCGCCGCCGAGCAGCGGTCGCTTCAGTTCTCCCTGCGAAACGACCTGCATCTCAAGTGGGGCGATCCGCAGCAGCCGACGGTGATCAACAATTTCATCCAGATGAACACGTCCGGGTCCTACGACTTTCTGGCCGATCGCTTCGGGCGGAAGCCGCTCTCGGACCTCTCCACGTCGCTCCGGCTTGCGCCGACGCCGCGCAGCGATTTTTCCTTCGCGTTTCTCCACAACCCGTACGACCGGCGCCTCCTCTCCTTCAGCGCTTCGACCGGCTTCACGCTGACGGGCCGGTCGGGGCCGACCGTCGATCAGACGAACGCCGGGGAGGGCGCCGCGGCCGGGGGGATCGTGGGGAGCGGCTTCGCGGGCGCCATGGGCGATCCGCTTCGCCCCGATCAGGCGAGCGCCGGGCTGCCGTGGAACCTGACCCTTTCACTCGGGTACAACGGCTCCCGCGCCCGAAACCTCACCGGGGGAGGGTACAAGCCGTGGGGCTCGACGGCGCGCGGCAACGGCTTCCTGGGGCTCAACCTTTCCCGCAACTGGCGCGTGGAATACGCGGGGCAGTACGACGTTCGGGGCCGGCAACTGGTCTCCCAGAACTTCAGCTTCACGCGCGACCTCCATTGCTGGCAGGCGCAGTTCACGCGGAGCATCTCGGGCGACACGAAAGAGTACTACTTCAAAATCAACGTGAAGAACCTCCCCGAGGTCTACTACGAGCAGGGGTCGCGCGGGCTGCGCGGATTCGGCGGCATCAACCAGATCTACTAGTCGCGAAAAACCGCATGAGGACGGGGAAACCCCTTGACCCTCCCCAGGGTGCGGCGTAGCGTACGCGTCGTACTTCGAAAGGAGGTGAGACGAAAATGAACAAGACAGAACTCGTAGCGACGATCGCGAAGAAGGCGAGCATCTCCTCCCGTCAGGCGCGCTCCGTAGTCGAGATGATCTTCTCGCCGGGCAAGGAGGGTGTGATCGCCGCCGCGCTCATGACGGGGAAGAAGGTCCAGATCACCGGATTCGGAACCTTCGAGACGCGCAAGCGCAAGGCGCGCGACGGACGCAATCCGCAGACGGGCGAGAAGATCAAGATCGCCGCGTCACGCTTCCCGGCCTTCCACGCCGGCAAGGCGCTCAAGGATCGCGTGAAGAAGTAGTCGTCCCCCCATCGTCGATTTCGGGGCGGAGCCGGCGGAATAGCGGCCCCGCCCTCTTTTTCTCCCTGCCGCCTTGAACCCGAGAAGCCCAGCGGGGTATAGTTTTGCGTCACGTTGCCGATCTAATCGTCACCACCTGAGGAGGTGATTCCGCTGGCTCGCATTCGATACCTACTCTTTCTTGTTGTCGCGCTTATACTTACGGCTGCCGCGTCGCTGCAAGGGAAGAGCGCCCCGACCGACATCTTCATCCAGAGCACGACCGACGTTTTCGGGGAGCTCGCCCCCTGTGGCTGACACGCGAACCCGCTAGGCGGACTTGCCCGGAGGGCGAGTCAACTCAAGATCGGTGCGACGAAGTTCCCAAACCGCTTCCTCGTGGACGCGGGCGACTTCTTCGGAATCGGCGGCGTCCAGGATTCGCTGAAGAGCGGGTTCCTGGTCGAGATGATGGATCGGTTGCACTACGACGTCGTCACGCTGGGAGAACGGGAGTTCAGCTTCGGGCAGCGGTATCTGCTCGACACGTTTCGGAAGACGAAGATCGACCTCGTTTCGGCGAATCTCGTCTTTGCCGGCACGAAGAAGCCGTTCGTGAAGCCGTACGTCATTCGAAAGATCGGATCGGTTCGTGTCGCCTTCACGGGCCTCATCTGGAAAGAGGCGAAGCTCCGGACCGTGCCGACGGAGTCTGCCCTGGAGATCCTCGATCCGATCGAGACGGCCAGGACGCTCATTCCACAGCTCCGGAAGAAGGCCGATATCATCGTCGTCCTCTCGCACCTGGGGCTTCTGGAGGGCCAGCGCCTGACAGTGGAGGTGCCGGGGATCGACGTCATGGTCTTCGGGCATCAGCCGGGTCTCTTCAAGCAGATCGTCCAGACGCAGGACGTGGTGAATGTCCGGGGCGGCGAGCGCGGGCAGCATATTCCGGGGATCCATCTGGTGGTGGAGGACGGCAAGATCACGTCCTACGATGGAGAGGTCGTCGTGCTGGATGCCAAGGTGCCGCCGGACGAGACGATGAACCAAATGGTGGACGCCTTCAACGACGACCTGAACCGGCGCTTCACCCAGCAGAACCAGCAGCAAGCGCAGCAGCAGGAAGCGCAGACGCAGCAGCAACTCGCCGGCGATCGCTATCTCGGCGAGAAGACCTGCCGCCGCTGCCACGAGGTGGAGTACCAGAAGTACCTGAAGCAGGGTCACGCGCACGCGTTCGAGACGCTGGTGAAGGTGCAACGCGACGCGACGCCGGAATGCATCACCTGCCACGTGGTGGGACTGGGACAGGCTGGCGGGTTCATCTCGAAACAGACGACTCCGGACCTCGTGAACGTCCAGTGCGAGAGCTGCCATGGCATGGGAACCAAGCATCCGGACAAATCCTCGTCGGTGGGACCCGAAGCGTGCATTAGTTGCCACTCCAAGGAGCAGAGCCCGAACTTCGACTATGACGAGGCGCTCGAGCACATCAATCACTGGGACTAGGCTCTTCCGCGCCGCGACGGCCGCGTGCTTCGCGATCGCCGTGGCGGCGGGGACCGTCCCATTCGCGTCCGCGCAGACCCTCAAGCTCCGCTCCCTCCGCCTTCCGCCCCAGGATCTCGTCGGCACGTGGGTTTCGTTCCACGGCCGCGCGCAGAGCCGCCATTCTTCCGTCCGGGAATTCGACCAGCGGGTCGCCGTCGTCTCGAAGGAGGATCTCGGGCGGGGACGCTGGGGACTCTGGGTCGAACTCAAGACGACCGACGGCCGGGGCTCCTTCCGGATCGAGCGCGGGCTCTTCGCCCCGGTCTCCCTGCGGGGAAAGGACCTCCTCCCTGGCGGAAACGGATCCCAGATCGACGATTCATCCGACGCGGAGGACTCGCCGCGCGCGAACTCCTCGGGCCCGAGCGACGCGCCGGCGCCGGAAGGAAACCTCGACGGGCAGGAGTTCGTCCTCGTTCGCTACCAGGCGCTGAACGGAGGAAAGCTCTACGAATACCCGGTGGGCGCGGCCCGGCACGCCCGCCAGGGCGGCGAGGTCTCGTCGTTCGAGCTCTTCGAGTACGATCCCAGCGTCACGCCCGTTCGTACCACCGTCGGGGCCGACACCCTTCGCCTGGGACGCCGCGTGGTGCCGTCGATGGTGGAGCGAGTCCGCCGCTACGGCAGCGACCGCTGGCCCTCGAACGACGACTCCACCGGCATCCAGCGGCTGGTCCTGACGCAGACGTTCTGGCGAAACGGCGCCGTCCCGCTCACGGGATTCGCCCGCTCGATCTTCGAAGCGGAGATGCGCCGGCTCCCCTGGAGCAGCCGGAGCGACAGCCTTCTCTCGGGAACGCCGCTGACGGCGCGCCCCGACTCCGCGCTCCTGGCCGCCGCGATGGCGGTGGCGGCCCAGGCCGACAGCCTCCTCCGTGTCGAGACGACGGCCGAGATACTCGCGGCGGACTCCTCGCGCGTCCCCAGCGCCGACCCCGCGCGCGCGCTCCTCGCTTGGACCGAGTTGACGCTCACCGATCTCGGCGCCGACGCAAAGCCCGAAATCACGCAAGAACCGGAACTTCCTCCCGATCTGGAGAACTCCGAGGTCGATCCCTCGGGATTCCAGGAGTAGCCGGGACGCCGCCGGGCCCGAGGCGGCTCCCCCGTTCGCGAGTCCGCGCCCGGGCGGAGCTTTAGAACCCCTCCCTCTCCGCCGATAACCCTTCCGACAGCCTGCACCATCCGCGCGGCTGAAGGAGGAGATCGCCATGAATTCGGGGGGACGAAAGCCGCTCGGCCAGAGCCTCGTCGAGCAGGGAAGCCTGACGCCCGAGGGGCTTTCGCGCGCGCTCGAGGAGCAGCGGCGGACCGGCGCGACCCTGCGCGAAGTTCTCCTGCGCCTCGAGCTCGTCTCCGAGAACGCGATCCTCGATTACTACGAGGAGCAACTGGGCGTTCCCCGCATGGACCTCTCCACCTACGTCCTCGAGCCCGAGATCGTCCGGCTCGTCCCCGAGCGCGTGGCGCGGCAGTATCAGGTCGTCTCGCTCTTCAAGATCGGAAACACGCTCACCGTGGCCATGGCCGACCCGCTCGACGTGGTGGCCCGCGACGAGGTGCGCCTCACCACGGGACTCGACGTCGACGTCGTCGTGGCGACCGGCTCCCAGATCCGCGAGGCGATCGAACGCTACTCGCCGGTCGCGGGCAACCTCGATTCCCTCGTGCGCGAGCAGGCGCTCAAGCAGGCGGCCGCGGCCGTGGCGGCCCGCCCCGAGGAAGACGGCCCGATCATTCGATTCGTGAACGCCCTTGTCGAGCAGGCGGTTCGGGAGGGAGCGTCCGACCTCCACATCGAGCCTGAGGAATCGTCGTTCAGGATCCGGATCCGCGTCGACGGGCAACTCCGCGAGGTCACGACGCAGGCGAAGACGCTCTACGCCTCCGTCGTCTCCCGCATCAAGGTCATGGCGTCGCTCGACATCTCCGAGCGGCGGCTACCCCAGGACGGGCGCATCCGGACCACGGCGGCGGGGAGGGAATTCGATCTTCGCGTCTCGACCTTCCCGACGATTCACGGCGAGAACGTGGTGCTCCGGATCCTCGATCTCTCCTCGCCGCTTCGCGGTCTCTCGGATCTCGGCATCGCCCCCGAGCCTCTCTCCCTCCTGGAGCGGATGGTGGCCCGGCCGAACGGCATCGTCCTCGTGACGGGGCCGACCGGAAGCGGCAAGACGACGACGCTCTACGCCTGCATCGACACCATCAACACCGTGAGCCGGAACATCGCGACGCTGGAGGACCCGGTCGAGTATCACGTGACGACGGTCCGCCAGACGCAGGTCGATCCCGACATCGGGCTCACCTTCGCGCGCGGGCTCCGGGCGCTCCTCCGCCAGGATCCCGACGTCATCCTGGTCGGCGAGATCCGCGATAGCGACACGGCGGAGATCGCCGTTCGCTCTGCGCTGACCGGGCACCTGGTCTTCTCGACGCTTCACACGAACGACGCCGTCGGCGCCATCCCGCGCCTCCTCGACATGCAGATCGCGCCCTATCTCCTCGCCTCCGCGCTGAACGGCGTCGTGGCGCAGCGGCTGGTGCGGCGCGTCTGCGAGAAGTGCCGGCGCCCGGTAACGCCGCCCGACGATCTCCTGGCCTCGCTCGGCCTCCCGCCGGGGAAGGGGACCTTCTTCGAGGCCGCGGGCTGCCGCGCCTGCGGCGACACGGGCTACAAGGGCCGGATCGGAATCTACGAGGTATTCGACATCTCCGAGGAGATCCGCTCCCTCGTCGCCTCGCATGCTCCGATGGAGGAGCTCGCGCGCGCCGCGCGGCGGGGCGGGATGCAGCT
>JANOOP010000215.1:0-1803 GCA_031421415.1 Candidatus Eiseniibacteriota bacterium | reverse complement strand
GTACTACGCTCAACGTGCTCGCGGGGTTCCCGGAATCGAAGAACCCCGCGAGCCGCGCGGTCTATTTGAGGATGACGAAGCGTCCCCGCGACTCCCCCTCCACTGCGGAGATCTTGAGGAAATAGACCCCGGACGGAAGCGGGCGGCCTCGCGAAGCACGCGTGTCGAGCGAAATATCATGGTATCCGGCCGGCAGCCATTTCTCGTCGAGGAGGATCGCGACCCGGCGCCCCGAGGGATCGTGAACCGTGACCCGGGCGTGGCCGGGACGAGTCGTGCGGAACGAAATCGTTCCGACTGGATTGAACGGGTTGGGCGCGACTCCGATCTCGAGCGGTCGGCGCCCCGCGTCCACGGAGAGCGTGAATTCGAGTTCGAACGACGTTCCATTGGCACGGCGTCCTTCAAGGCGCACACGCGTCTCCGTGAGGCCGGCCGGGAGATCGCCGAGCAGCCCGCGAAGATCCTCCAGACGGTAGGCGAGGTCGAGGTCTCCCG
This sequence comes from Candidatus Eiseniibacteriota bacterium, assembly GCA_031421415.1. Taxonomy (GTDB): domain Bacteria; phylum Eisenbacteria; class RBG-16-71-46; order SZUA-252; family SZUA-252; genus SZUA-252. Next base: position 1,305 of record JANOOP010000215.1, on the reverse strand, counting down.
TCGCCGTGCCCGGAGTCACCCACGTGGATGCCTGGGCGTCCGCCGACAGGACGGTTTCGGCGCGATCCCGCGGAAGAGCCGGTGTGACGCGGTGGAGACTGAAAGCGCTCAAGTTCGGCTCCAGCCCCGGTCCCCCATCCCCCGTGAATCTGATCAGGAACCGATAGTGTGAATTCCTGGTGTCGAGTCGGAGGATCCCCGCGGGGATCGCTTCGATTCCATCCGCGGCCATCGGAACACAGGAACTCACTACCACGTCCGAGGTGCTCGAGTGCGTCGGATCCGAGACGATGAGCGACGCTGCATAGTCCCGGTTCTCCGCGTACACGTGCCACACCGTCATGCCGTCGGCCGCCTCTCCATCCCCGAAATTCCAGCGGAAGGTAAGCGGGTCGCCTTCCGGATCGTAGGAGGCGCTTCCGTCGAATAGCGTCCCATCCGAAAACGAGCAATAGCCCGACCCGGCATCGGCGACAGGTGGGTGGTTTCCGGGCGCGACCGTGACCAACATGGGCGCCTCGTAACTGGGACCTCGCCCGTCCGTCACGACGACTTGAAGTGGATACGTTCCTTCGGCTCCATAGGGCGGCGTCCACTCGAATCGCGCCGTCTGCTTCGAGGTCATGTGAATCACGGCCCCAGGCGGTATGGGGGAAGCCGTGATGTAGAGTTCGTCGCCATCCATGTCGAACCCGTGGAGATCGATAGCAAGCGCTTCCCCTTCGATTCCCGTGACGACGTCTGGCGGCTCGATGTAGGCCGGCATCGTGTTCGGGCCCGGGAAGAATCCCCGAAGTTCCCGCGCCGCTTGGCGCAGCGCAAACACCGATCCGAGTCGATCGGGACCTCGCGCGTAGAGAACCACGAATTCGAGTTCCTGGCTCTCCCCAGCGGGGAGCGAGAAGGGGCCGGTGGAGAGGAAGATGCGTTCCCCGGAACAAGCAACGGGATACGGGTCGATCCACCCCTCGCCACGAACGGGATCCCCGCTGTACTCGAACCGTGTGACCGGTCGCATTGGATCGCCGAATTCGTGCAGCGACGTTCCGTCCGGATTCAGTCCTTGCAGCACTCCGTACGATTGAGTCGCGTTGGCCGGCCCGCAGCCGGGCATGCGGCACGACGATACGCCAAGCGTGTCCGTCGCGCCTCCGTCCTCCACCTTCGGCCCCTCGACCAGCATGACGCCGACCGCCCCAGGAGGTCCGGCATCGGAGAGAAGCCGCTCCTGATGCGAGTAGGCGTAGGCCATGCCCAATGTCGTGTCGCAGCCCGCAAATTCGTTGAATTGGACTCCGACGTGGC
>JANOOP010000214.1:0-11234 GCA_031421415.1 Candidatus Eiseniibacteriota bacterium | reverse complement strand
CCCCCCCCCGCGCCGGAGCCCGCGCCGGAGCCCTGGTCAGGCAACGCACATTCGCGTATGCTTCGCGACGCTGCGGTTCTCGATAGAGTAACCCAGCGCGAAGGGGAAGATCTCGCGCCACGCGAGATCGGGAAGTCGGTGCGAATCCGACACGGCCACGCCACTGTGAGCGGTGACGAAGGCGGCACGAAGCCACTGGGACGACCCGGGAAGGCGCCGCCGGAGAACGACCCGCGAGTCAGGAGACCGGCCCACTCGCCATTCCGACCCTGTCCTTCGAAAGGAAGGATCATGGGCCTCCGCCATTTCTGCTGCTCCGGCATCCGTTTCACCTCGAGACTGCTTCCCTTCGCGATGGCTCTGACCACGTCTACGGTGACGCTCCAGGCACAAGCCACCGAACCCGATTCGTCCGCCGCATCGCCACGCTACCGGCTCGACCCGATCGTCGTCACCGCGGAGCGGATGCCGATCCCGCTCGGGCGCGTGCCGAGCGATGTGACGGTACTCGACGGCGAGCGGCTGGACCGCGAACGCCCGCTCTTCCTCGCCGACGCGCTCCGGTCGGTCCCCGGGATCGACGTGCAGCGCGCCGGGCGGCTCGGCAAGATCACCGACGTCCGGCTCCGCGGAGCCGACCCGCGCCACACCCTCGTCCTCTTCGACGGCATCCCCCTGAACGGCCCATGGATCGGTTCCTTCGATTTCGCCGATCTCGGCAGCCTCGGCTGGAGTCAGATCGAAGTCATGGGTGGACCCGCCTCCTCGCTCTACGGATCGGGCGCCGTCGGCGGCGTGATCCAGTTCCTGGGGGGTGGAGCGGTGGACGGCCGTGCGGTCCAGGCCGGCGCCGAGATGGGCGCCGAGGCAACGCGCCGGGAGAACGTCGCGATGACGGCGCGTCTCGACGGTGGCACGCTGGCGCTATCGCTGGCCCGCGCCGCCTCGGACGGCTCGGGGACGCGCGACGGCTACCGCGGATGGAACGGCCTCCTTCGCGCCGAGGCGGCCATCGACCCGGCGACGCGCGTCCGCCTGAGCGGGCTCGTGACGCATGGCGTGAAGGAACTTCCCTACGACTACGCCTTCGATTTCGGCGACTTCCTCGTTCACCAGGTGGCCGATCCGAATTACGAGGAACGCGATCGCCTGATGGCCGGAAGCGTGCTCCTGACGCGAGCCGTCGGCCGCGCGCTCGCGCTCGAGGGCGACCTCTCGGCGCTGGCGGGACGGATCGTGAACGACAACACGGCGAACGCGCCCGGCGGCGATTACCAGGACACGCGGCTCGACAACGCGCGCTGGATCGGCTCGCTGCGGACCACGTTCGCCCGCGGCACGTCGCTCCGGGTCGTGGCGGGAGGCGAGTATCGCGAGGAGACGGTCCGCCGCGAGGACGACGCTCAGTTCGGCGGAGTCGCCTATCCCTCCTCGGTGGACCAGGCGCTACACACGCGGGCGCTCTTCGCCCACGGGCACGCCGATCTCCTGCCGGGGCTCGTGGCGGATGCCGGGATCCGCGTGGAGGACCACGTTCGCTATGGCGCGTACGGTGTCCCTCGCGTCTCCATCGCGTGGAACGTCGGGCGGACGGGCCTCCGGCTGCGCGGCGGCTACGGCCGGGCATTCACGGCCCCGACGCTCACCGATCTCTATTATCCCGGGTATGGCACCGCCTCGCTCAAGCCCGAGCGGTCGCGCACCGTGGAAGGGGGCGCGGACGGGCGCTGGCTCGACGGCCGGATCGAAGCGCGCGCAACCTGGTACCACACCCGCTTCACCGATCTCATCCAGTCGAACTCGCTCTTCGCCGCGGACAATGTCGGCCGCGCGCGCATCGAGGGAGAAGACGGGTCGCTGCGCCTTCGTCCCTGGCGCCATGTCGCGGTCGGCCTTCGGGCGGCGCGCCTGCCGGTCGCGAAGAATCTCACCACGGGCGAAAGGCTCCCCAAGCGACCGCGCTGGCGAACCGGCGCCGATCTCGATTGGGAGGCCTCCTCCGCGCTCCGGATCTTCGCGGGGTGGCGCTGGAGCGATTCGTTCCGCGATCCCTTCGACTTCGTGGACGTGAACGGGCGCTACCTGGACGGCGACACGCCCGGGTACGCCGCCACCGATCTCGGCGTGGTTGTCGCGCCGGCTCGATGGCCGGTGGCGCTTCGCGCGCGCATCGACAACGCGTTCGACCGGCGGATCACCGAGGTGAAGGGCCTCCCGGCGCGGGGTCGCGCGCTGACCCTGGGAGTCGAGTTCCGGCGGTAGCCCTCGCGGGCCTCCGCCATGCTACCGTCGATACCCTTGACCGCGCGCGGCGGGGGTGATTTCCTCTCCGCGGCTACCGGGCGCCCGGAGCCCTCTCCGGGCGCCCCTGATTTCCCCTCCAACGCCATGTGAAAAAATGACCTACGAGAATTTGACTGTAGAGATCAAGGACCGGGTCGCGCGCGTCACCGTGAACCGGCCGAGCGTGCTGAACGCGCTCAACGAAGTCACCATTCGCGAGATTCACGCCGCCTTCTCCGGATTCAAGTCGAACCCAGAGGTCGGCGCCGTCATCCTGACCGGCTCCGGCGCGAAGGCGTTCGTGGCGGGGGCCGACATCAACGAACTCGCCGTCATGTCGCCGCTCGGTGGGGAAGCGTCGTCGCGCCTCGGGCAGGCCGCGTTCGCGCAGATCGAGAACCTGGGCAAGCCGGTGATCGCCGCGGTGAACGGTTTCGCGCTCGGCGGCGGCTGCGAGCTGGCGCTCGCCTGTCACATGCGGTTCGCGTCGGAGAACGCGAAGCTCGGTCTGCCGGAAGTGGGACTCGGCATCATCCCGGGGTACGGCGGCACGCAGCGGCTGCCGCGGCTGGTGGGGCTGGGGCGCGCCCTGGAACTCATCTGCAGCGGGCGGATGATCGACGCGGCGGAGGCCTTCCGCATCGGCCTCGTGAACGCCGTGCTCCCGCAGGCCGACCTCCTCGCCCACTGCGAAAAGGTGGCGAGTGAGTTCGTGGCCAAGGGGCCGATCGCGGTCCGGTTCGCCATGGACGCGGCGATCCGGGGGCTGGAGACCGACCTGGAGCACGGACTCGCGCAGGAGTCGGTCGCGTTCGGGCTCCTCTCGGCGACGGAAGACATGCGCGAGGGGCTCCGCGCGTTCCTCGAGAAGCGCAAACCGGTCTTCAAGGGGAAGTAGGCGAGCGACCATGGAACGCGTCGCCCTCGTTGCCTCGGTTCGAACGCCCATCGGGAAGTACCTTGGTTCCTTCGCCGAGACGACGGCCGTGCAACTCGGCTCGCACGCGGTGCGCTCCGTACTGGAGCGGGCGCGCCTTCAGTCTGCCGACGTCGACGAGCTGATCTTCGGCTGCGCGCGGCAGGCCGCCGTCGGCCCGAATATGGCGCGCCAGGTCCTGATCGCATCGGGAATTCCACAAGAGCGCCCCGCCTTCACGCTGAACCAGGCGTGCGGTTCGGGGCTTCAGGCGATTCTCCTCGGGGCGGCGAGGATCCGCGCAGGCGAGGCGGCGATCGTCGTCGCGGGCGGAGCGGAGAACATGACGCGCGTCCCCTACATGCTCGATCGGGCGCGGCTCGGCTACCGCCTGGGACACGCGAAGATCGTGGACGGGATGTACCAGGACGGTTTCCTCGATCCGATCTGCGGCATGCTGATGGGAGAGACGGCGGAGAAGCTGGCGACGATTCACTCGATTTCGCGGGAAGAGCAGGACGCCTTCGCGCTGGAGAGCCAGCGCCGCGCGGGCGTGGCGATCGCGGAGAAGCGCTTCGACCGCGAGATCGCCTCGATCGCCGTCGCGGGACGGAAGGGCGACGTCACGATCGCCGCGGACGAGCACCCGCGTCCCGAGACGACGCCCGCGGAGTTGGCGAAACTCGCGCCCGTGTTCCGGAAGGACGGCACGATCACCGCGGGGAACGCCTGCGGGATCACCGACGGGGCGTCGGCGGTGGTGCTCGCCTCGGAATCGGTTGTCCGCGCCCGCGGCCTCTCGGTGCAGGGGTGGGTCGGTCCAGGCGTCACGGCGGGGGTCGATCCCTCGATCATGGGCGTCGGCCCCGTGCCGGCGGTGCGGCAACTCCTGAAGCGGACCGGGCGGAAGCTGGACGACTACGACCTGGTGGAACTGAACGAAGCGTTCGCGGCGCAGGTGATCGCGTGCGATCGGGAGCTTCGGTTCGATCGGGAGCGGCTCAACGTGAATGGCGGCGCGATCGCGCTCGGACATCCGATCGGATGCACCGGCGCCCGGATCGTCACGACGCTCCTTCACGAGATGGAGCGGCGCGACGCGCGCCTGGGATTGGCCACTCTCTGCGTGAGCGGGGGGCTTGGCCTGGCGATGGAAATCACGCGGGACGGAATGGGCGCGGTGGCGCCCCCGGTCGCGGAACCCTCAACGGAAGGACGGTAGGGCATGGCTGGCGTGAAGACGGTCGGCGTCGTCGGCTGCGGGCTGATGGGCTCAGGCATCGTGCAGGTGAGCGCCCAGGCGGGACTGAAGACCATCGTGCGGGAGGCGGATCAGGCGTTCCTGGACAAGGGACTCGGCCGCATCAAGAAGTTCCTCGACGACGGAGTGACGAAGGGGAAGGTGACGGCGGAGGATCGCGACAAGACGCTCGCGAACATCAGCGGCACCACGAAGCTCGAGGACCTGGCCGGCTGCGATCTCGTCATCGAGGCCGTGACGGAGAACATCGCGGTGAAGAAGGAGATCTTCTCCACGCTCGACGCGGTCTGCGCGCCCGACGCGGTGCTCGCCACCAACACGTCGTCGCTCTCGGTGACGGAGATCGCCGCGTTCGCGAAGAAGCCGGAGCGCGTGCTCGGGCTTCACTTCTTCAATCCGGTTCCGCTCATGAAGCTGGTCGAGATCATCCGCGCGCTCCCGACAGGGGAGGCCGCCTTCGAGCGGGCCAAGGGCTACGTCGAGGCGATCGGGAAGACGCCGGTCATCGCGAAGGACGCGCCAGGCTTCGTCGTGAACCGGCTCCTGGTGCCCTACCTGATCGACGCCATCCGCGTCTTCGAATCGGGGCTGGCGACGAAGGAGGACATCGACAACGGCATGAAGCTCGGCTGCGGCTACCCGATGGGGCCGCTCCAGCTTCTCGACTTCGTGGGCCTCGACACCACCTATTACATCGCGAACATCATGTTCGAGGAATTCCGGGAGCCGCGCTTCGCGCCTCCGCCGCTCCTGAAGCGCATGGTCCTCGCCGGCCGCCTGGGCCGGAAGTCGGGCCGCGGCTTCTACGACTACCCCGCCAAGTAGGACGGACCCGACATGACCAAGGAATCGATCGTCATTCTGAACGGAGCCCGCACCCCCATGACCGAGTGGGTGGGCGGCCGCGCCGGCAACGGTAAACCCGGCGGCGCGCTCAAGGACCTCTCCGCCATCGACCTCGGCGCGATCGCCGCGAAGGCGGCGCTGGAGCGGAGCAAGGTGCCGGCCGACATTCTCGACCACGTCGTCATGGGGAACGCCATGCAGACGAGCGCGGACGCTCTGTACGGCGCCCGCCACGTCGGGCTCAAGGCCGGCGTGCCGGTTCCCGTTCCCGCCTTGACGGTGAACCGGCTCTGCGGCTCGGGAATTCAGGCCATCATCAGCGGCGCGCAGCTCTGCCTGCTGGGAGAGGCGAGTTTCGTTCTGGCCGGCGGCATGGAGAGCATGAGCCAGGCGCCGTTCGTGATCCGCGGCGCGCGCTCGGGCCTTCGCCTGGGCCAAACGAACGCCTTCGAGGACTCGCTCATGGCCGGCCTGCGCGACTCCTTCTGCGGCCTCTTCATGGCGGAGACCTCCGACAATCTCGCGCGGCGCTACAACATCTCGCGCGAGGAGCAGGACGCGTTCGCCGTCCGCTCGATCACCGAGGGACGGCGCGCCATCGACTCGGGCGTCCTGGCCGAGGAGATCGTGCCGGTCACAGTTCCCGGGCGGGAGGCGAAGGTCGTCGACAAGGACGATCATTGCTTCGACGGCGCCACGCCGGAAGCGCTGGCGAAGCTCCAGCCCGCCTTCGGCAAGAACTCCTTCGTGACGGCCGGAAACGCGAGCGGAATCGTCGACGGAGCGGCCGCCCTCGTCCTCACCACGGAGCGCCATGCCGAGAAGCGCGATCTCGCGCCGATGGGGCGCATCGCCTCTTGGTCCGTGACCGGTGTCGACCCCGACACGATGGGCATCGGTCCCGTGCCGGCGGTGCGGGGCGCGCTCAAGCTGGCGGGCCTCTCGGTGGACGACGTCGACCTCTTCGAGATCAACGAGGCGTTCGCCGGGCAGTACCTCGCGGTGGAGAAGGAACTCGGCAATCCCCGCGAGAAGACGAACGTCAACGGCGGCGCCATCGCGCTGGGGCATCCGCTCGGCGCCACCGGCACGCGGCTCACGCTCACGCTCCTCTACGAACTCCGGCGCCGGAAGAAGCGCTGGGGGGTGGCGTCGGCCTGTATCGGCGGCGGGCAGGGAATCGCGATCGTCGTGGAGTCGCTGCCGTCATGACCGATATCCGCGAGCAAGATCTCATCTACGACTGGAACGTCGGCGACGATCCGCCGGTGGCGCCGCCGCGGCGTGTCCAGGTCGTGGACGAGACGCTCCGGGACGGACTCCAGTCTCCCACGGTCACCGACCCCTCCATCGAAGACAAACTCCGCGCGCTCCACCTGCAGGCGAAGATCGGCGTCCACGGGACCGACATCGGCCTTCCGGGCGCCGGGCCGCGGGCCATGGAAGCGGCGCTGGCGCTGGCGCGCGAGATCGTCTCGGCGAAACTTCCGATCGAGCCCTACTGCGCCGCGCGCACGCACAAGAACGACATCGATCCGATCGTCGAGCTCACGCAGAAAACCGGGCTCCGGATCGAGGCGGCCACCTTCATCGGGTCGAGCCCCATCCGACAGTACGCGGAGGATTGGGATCTGGACCGGCTGCTCCGGACCACCGAGGAGGCTGTGACTTACGCCGAGAAGAACGGCGTTCCCGTCATGTACGTCACGGAGGACACGACGCGGGCGCGCCCCGAGATCCTCCGCCAGCTCTACACCGCCGCGGTCCGCTGCGGCGCCCGCCGCGTCTGCGTCTCCGACACCGTGGGCCATGCCACGCCGGAGGGCGCCGCGCGGCTCATCCGCTTCATCCGCGAGGTGGTCGACGCGACGGGCGAGAAGGTGGGCGTCGACTGGCACGGGCATCGCGACCGCGACCTGGCCGTGGCGAACGCGCTGGCCGCGATCCTCGCCGGCGCCGATCGCGTGCATGGCACGATTCTCGGCATCGGCGAGCGCGTGGGGAACGCGCCGCTCGATCTCATTCTCGTGAACCTGAAACTCCTCGGCTGGCTCGACGTCGACCTGACGCCGCTTCCGGAATACGCGGACCTGGTGTCGCGCGCCTGCAAGGTGCCGCTCCCGTACAATTATCCCGCCCTGGGACGCGACGCCTTCCGGACCGCCACCGGCGTGCACGCGGCGGCGGTCATCAAGGCGGAGAAGAAGGGGCACGCCTGGCTGGCCGATCGCATCTACTCGAGCGTCCCGGCCAGTCTGCTTGGCTTGAAGCAGATCATCGACGTCGGCCCCATGTCGGGCGAGTCGAACGTGATCCATTGGCTCACCACGCACGGCCACGAGCCCGAACGCCCGCTCGTGGAGCATCTCTTCCGGCTCGCCAAGACCCGGGAGACGACGCTGACCGACGACGAACTCTCGGCGGCGGTCCGTGACTTCAGGGCGCAACGAGGTGCCTCCGTTGGCTAAGCGCTATCGCGTTGCCGTCCTGGGCGGCGACGGAATCGGACCGGAAGTGACGCGGGAAGCCCAGGCGGCGATCCGCCTCGCCTCCGAGATCTTCGGCTTCGGCGTGGAGTGGACCGACGTTCCGCTCGGCGCCGAGCACTATCTGAAAACGAAGGAGACGCTTCCCCCCGCAGCGCTCGAGGCGATGAAGCAGCACGACGCCATCCTCCTCGGCGCCATCGGCGACCCCCGACTCCCGGTCGGCATGCTGGAGCGGGCGATCATCTCGGGGATTCGCTTCGGACTCGATCTCTACGTCAATCTTCGGCCGATCCACCTCTTCGCGGCCGATCTCTGCCCGCTGAAGGGCAAGGGACCCGAGGACGTCGATCTCATCGTGGTCCGCGAGAACACGGAGGACGTCTACGCGGGAATCGGCGGCTTCTTGAAGAAGGGAACGCCCGACGAGGTGGCGCTGCAGGAGATGATCTTCACGCGGAAGGGCGTCGAGCGCGTCGTCCGCTATTCCTTCGACCTCTGCCGGCGCCGCGCCAAGAACCGGAAGCTGACGATGATCGACAAGGCGAACGCGGTCGGGGCGATGGACCTCTGGACCCGCGTCTTCGAGGAAGTGGGGCGCGAGTATCCCGACATCGCCCAGGACCACGCCTACATCGACGCCGCTTGCATGTGGATGGTGAAGAACCCGGAGGCGTTCGACACGGTCGTCGTGTCGAACATGTTCGGCGACATCTTCACCGACCTCGGGGCCGCCATTCAGGGCGGCATGGGCGTGGCCGCCTCGGGCAACATCCATCCGGGGCGCGTCTCGATGTTCGAGCCGATCCACGGCTCCGCTCCGAAGCACGCGGGGCGGAACGTGGCGTCGCCGATCGGGGCGATCCTCGCGGGTCAGATGCTCCTGGAGTACGTCGGAGAAACGGAAGCCGCGACGCTCGTCGGTGCGGCCGTGCAGGATCTCTTCGCCTCAGGGCGAATCCGCTCCACCGGGACCGACAGCGGAGTCTCCACGACGCAGCAGGGCGAATGGGTCCGGGAGTCGATGAAGCGCCTGGCAGCCCGGCCGGCCGGAACCTCTTGATTTTCGAGGGCGGCCCTGCTACAATGTCCTAGTCTCATAGACCTTGTCGCGACAACCTGCGCCACATCCGGGTCCGTTGAGAACCCCCCTCGGGGCTCCATGCCCCTCTCGACGACCCCAGGCGCGGTCATGGTCCATGCGATCGTTTCACGCGTCCCTCCGGGGGCGCCCCCCAAGGCTCATTGCCGGGATGTCGGGTCCCGAGGCGAGCCTGTCTCATCGCGCGACTTGATTCGCAGTCAACACAGAGCCCCACCATCACCCAGCGTAGGGAGGACTGCATGATGTTCGTTGTCCGACTTCTGGTCGTCGCCGCACTCTGCCTCACGGCATTTGCCGCGCCGGCTTCCGCCCAGTACATGTTTCTCGACTCGAACGGCGACGGCGCGAACACCGCGGCGGATCAGCTGAATTCGAACGGCACGGCAACGCCGGTGGACGTTTGGCTCAGAACGAACACGAACAGAGACCTGTCCGCGGCGAGTTGCGTGTCCGCCGACGGCGAACTGACGATCAACTCCTATGTGGTGAACTTGCAGGCTTCGGGCGGGACGGTTTCGTACGCCGGCTTCGTGAACCAGCAGACTGGAATGACCACGATCACGGTTCCCGGCACACCTCTGGCCAACACCACGGAGTTCTCGGTGGGGCGAGGTGCCGGTACTATTCTCGCGCCGGGCGACTACAAGCTCTGCACCGTGAACATCACCGGGGCCAGCGGAAGTCCTTCGGTGGCCATCATCGCGTCCAGCGCGCTTCAGTCCACGGACCTGACCAATTTCGGATCGCGGTGCTCGGGCAACAGCTTCGACAACACGTTGAAGCTGGGCGACGAGTGGCTCGACGTGGACGGCCTCGCGGCCGCGCCCGGCGGGAACCTGGATCCGACGATCACCGCCCCCGCGACGGCGGCCGGCACCGAGAACAGCGCGTTCTCCGTCACCGCGTCGGCGACCGATCCCGAGGCGGCGAATGTCACCCTCTCGCAAACGAACAATGCGCCGTTCCTGGCGGGACTTGCCTCGGCGGGCCCGGCCCTGAACCCGAGCATCACGCTCTCCGGCACTCCGAACTTCGCGCAGGCGGGTAGCTACGCCGTCAACTGGAGCGCGGCGGACGCCACGACGGGCACGGCCTCGGCCACGACGGCGATCACGATCGCGAACTTGAACCGGAACCCGGTCATCACGGCGCCGACGACGGTGAGCGGCGCCGAGAACAGTCCGGTCTCGGTCACGGCGTCGGCCACCGATCCGGATGCCGACAACGTGGGCCTTTCGCAGACCAACAACGCGCCGTTCCTCACGGGCCCGACCTCGGCCGGTCCCTCGGCGAATCCGAGCATCACCCTTTCGGGAACTCCCGGCTTCGCCCGTGCCGGTAGCTACACGATCAACTGGAGCGCGAGCGTCGGCGGCACGGCGACCGCCACCACCGCCATCACGATCGCGAACACGGATCGACCGCCGGTGCTCGCGGGCATCGGGAACAAGAGCATCGCCGAGGGCGCCAGTACGGACTATCCGGTCAGCGCCACCGATCCGGATGGCGACCTGATCGCCATCTCCGCCACGCTGCCGCCGTTCGGCGCCCTGAACGCCCCGACAACGGGCACGAGCAGCGTCACCACCTCCTTCAATCTCGCCCCCGGCTTCAGCGCGGCGGGCAGCTACTCGGGATCGGTCACGGCCACGGCGAACAGTCTTACCGACTCCGAGACCTTCAGCATCGAGGTCGCCAACACGAACCGCCCGCCGGCGATGCCGGCCATCGCGCCGATCACCGTGGCAGAAGGCGCTTCGGCCTCGACGCCGGTCAGCGCCACGGATGCCGACGGCGACTTGCTCACACTTTCGGTCATTTCGCTTCCGACCTTCGCCGTCCTGAATCCGCCCCTCACGGGCAGCGGCAGCGTGACCACCAGCATCACGGCCACGCCGGGCTTCAATGACGCGGGCAGCCACAGCGGCTCCATCCGCGTGACCGATCCGTCGAACGCGGACGTGACCAGCGGCGTCTCCATCACGGTCACGAACACCGACCGCGGCCCCGCCCTCGCCGCGATCGCGAACGTCATCGTGGGCCAGGGCGGAAGCGCCTCGAGGAACGTGAACGCCTCCGATCCGGACGGCAACGTCGTCGAGGTCTCGGCCTCGCTTCCCGTCTTCGCGGTCCTGAACCCGCCGCTCTCGGGCACGGGAAGTGTCGCGACGACGATCAGCATCGATCCCACGGTCTCCACCGCGACCGGCGACTACGCCGCGTCCGTCACGGCGACGGCGCTCGCCCTCACCGACACCAAGAGCTTCACGATAACGGTCACCCGCACCAACCAGGTCATCCAGCTCGATCCGATCGCCGACGTCACGCTGGACGAGG
>JANOOP010000213.1:0-4269 GCA_031421415.1 Candidatus Eiseniibacteriota bacterium | reverse complement strand
GTCGTCGGCCGCCTGGCCGGACCGTGGCTGGCGCGCCACGCGGGGAGCTCCGATGCCGTCGCGTAGCGCGCTGGGGGTACTCGGCCTGGCCACCATCGTCGCCCTTCTCGCGGCGGCGGGCGCGGGTCGCGCCGAGGCGTCAGCCCCTTCCGACTCGGGGGCCGCCTTCGCCGATACGACCGGATCGGCCTCGCGCATGGTGGCGCCTCCCGACAGCGCCTCGGCCCCTGCCGATTCGACAGGGCGCGCGCCGGCGGCTCCGTCGCGGGCCCGCGGCACGCTCGGCGATCTCGACGTCGATCGACTTCGTCTCGATGGGCGGACCAGCGTGCGCCTTCAATTCAGGGAGCGGTGGCCCGCTCAGGCCCTCGAACTTCCCCTTCCGGGCGAGGCGTGGGATCGACTCACGACGCTCGACGCCGGCGTGCCGCTCGCGGGGCAGGGGACGCACGCGACCGATCGGACGCCCGTCTCCGGGTTCCCGCTCTTCTTCGGTCTCCCGAATGCGACCACCGCAATCGGCTCGCCGGACGCCTCCCGCCACGATCCGTTCCTCGTCTCGCGCTGGAGCGCCGCCTCCCCTCGTCCGGTGATGGAGAGCGCGGCGGAACTCCTGGCGGCGCCGCGCGCGACGCTCTGGTGGGAGCCGGCGCTGCTGGAGCGAGGGGAGCAACCCGGCGCGTCGGAGAGCGCGCTCCTCTACGAGAAAGGGGATCGCGGACTCCAGCAGGTCGGCGCGCGATTCGTGGTGCCGTCGCTGGGACCGGGCCTCGCCGCCGCCTACACGCGGCGCGCGACTGACGGCGCCGAGGCATGGTGGCGCGCCACCGACACTCGCTACGCGGTCGCGATGACGCTTCCGCGGCGGGGGGCGCTTCGAGCCTGGATCGAGGGGGACCTGGCGTCGCGGCGCATCGAGGAGGCCGCTCCCGATCCCGTTCTCGGCCGCATCCGCGCCGGGGAGTCGCTCCTGGAGGACCGGAGCCTGGCGCTCAGCCTCCAGCGGAACGAGGGCGCCTGGGAGCATCGCCTGCGGGCCGGGGTGGCGCGCGCGAAGCACACCGGCATCGAGATCGACAACGTGCGCCAACGCTGGGACGAGCCCTCCTGGACGCTCGGAGGGGAATCGCGGTGGCGGCCCGCTTCGGGCTGGACGTGGATGGCCGTCGCACGCGCGGCGGGACAGGATCTTCGTTATCGCGCCGGTCCCTCCACGACGCCCCTCGGACCGCTCGACGTTTCGTTTCGCGCGACCCGGCGAGAAGGACGCGCCGGGATCGCCGTTCGCCGCGACGCCACGCGCCTCGGCACGTCGCGCGCGTGGGGAGCCGACCTCGTGGTCGACGCCCGCGAGAGCGATCGCGGCATGCTCGACGCGCGGCTGCACGCGTCGATCGTTTCGCGCCGGGGGAGCGCGCGCTTCGACCTCGAGTCGGCCCACGAGAGGGCCACCTGGGAAGACCGGCTCCTCCCGGAGCGGGACCGGGTCTTCGACGACATCGTGGTGCTGCCGAAGCCAGTTCGCTACACGACGTCGGGCGAACCGTCGCTCCGGCCTCGCCGTCTGAACGGCGCGGTCGCCTCGGCGCTCTGGCATCCGGCGAGCCGGCTGGAATTTTCCGCCTCCGGCTCGGCGCGCTACCTCGCGGACGATTTCGGGTGGAACCTTTCACGGATCGAGACGCCCGACACCATCGTCGTGGAGGACCGCGCCGCGCGACGAGGCTCTGGCTGGACCAGCCATGCCTCGCTGGGCGCCGCCGCGAGGTGGCGATCGTTCAACCTGCGCGCCCTCGGGTGGATGCGCGGCGGGTCGTCGCGCCTTTCGCCCCGTGGCGGCTCGCTCCCCCGCGCGGGGCTCGATGCCTCGCTCGACGGCGCCACAGTCCTCTTCCGGGGAGACCTTCCGCTCCGATTCGGTGTCGAAGGCCACCTCTCGGGGCCGCGCCAGGCTTCGATTCGCTCGGCTGCGACGACGCTCTTCGATGCCTCTATCCGCGCCGATTTCACCGACGCCGGTCTCTTCCTCCGAGTCGACGACCTCTTCGACCGCCGCCCCCCCAGCGGCCTCTACGAAATCGCGACCGACGCCGGCGTTCCGACCGCGGGACGCCGTCTCCGCTTCGGCGTGGTCTGGCATCTCCTCGACTGACGCGGCCTCGAGGCCGATGAGGAGTTCGCGATGGGTGGGCGTGAGTTCCGCGCCACGATTCTATTCGTCCTGATTTCCCTGCTGGCCGGCGCCGCGTACCGTTCCTGGACCGGGCCCGCCGGGCCGACGTTCGTGGAGCGCCTTCGCGCGCTGGAAGAGGCGTCGGGGCTTCGGGACGAAGAGGGGGATGAGCCATCGGCCCTCGCGGCGATCGCGCCCGATTCGGTGTCCGCGCCCGAGCGCCCGCTCGGACGGGACGAGAACAGGCGCAATCGCAAGAGCGCGGCCCTGCTCGGCCGCCTCGATCCCGACCGTGCCACGGTAGCCGACTGGGAGCGCCTTCCCGGAATCGGACCCGCGCTCGCGGCGCGAATCGTGGCCGACCGCGACGCCCGGGGGGCGTTCGGAAGTCCCGAAGGAATCCTCCGCGTCCGGGGAATCGGGCCGCGCACGCTCGAACGTCTCCGTCCCTATCTGCGCGACGCGCTGGTCGATTCGGTGTCGCCGTTCGCAAACTGACCAGCGCGGAATGCAACACGGCGTGCCGCGTGCACGCCGTGCGACCTCCGCGGCCCGATCGAGCCAGCCGCTAAGCGCCGCCCCCGCTATCACCTAGCCACCCCCGAAGTTCGCCTCCCGCTCCGCGGGGCGAATGGCATCGGACTTGCGGAAATGGGTCCCGCCACACCCGCGCCCCGTGGCGCGGGTCCCACCTCTATTGCCATCGAAACGCTCGGGGGACGGATCGTGCAGCAGGACAATATCGGTCTCAAGCTTCTTGAGGCGCGCCTCATCACGCCCGAGGCGCTTCAGAAGGCACAGCTGCAGGTGAAGGCCGGGGGCGGGAACATCACCGCCGCCCTCATCAAGGTTGGCGCCCTGGCGGAGCCCGATCTCACGAAGTTCCTGGGCGACCTCTACGGCGTACCTTCGATCGATCTCTCGAATTTCGTTCCCGACCCGATGGTCGTGAAGCTCCTGCCGTCGGACGTTGCGAACAAGTTCCAGGTTGTTCCCATTTCCAAGGCCGGCCGCAGGCTCCAGGTCGCGATGGCCAATCCGTCCAACATCTTCGCGATCGACGACATCAAATTCATCACTGGCTGCGAAGTGCAGCCGATGGTCGCCTCCGAAGCGGCCATCAAGAAGGCGATCGACAAGGCCTACGATTCCGCCGCCTCCTTCGAAAACGTCATGAAGGGGATGGAAGACGACATCGAGGTCATCGAGGAGCAAGTCGACGAAGGGCCGGACCCCTCGCTCCTGGGCGAAGCCGAGCAGGCGCCGGTTGTGAAGCTGGTCAACTCGCTCATCTCGGACGCGGTCCGCAAGGGAGCGAGCGACATCCATATCGAGCCCTACGAAAAGGCGCTGCGCGTCCGGTTCCGCATCGACGGCACGCTCTACGAGATGATGTCGCCACCGTTTCGCATGAAGCCGGCGATCATCTCGCGTCTGAAGATCATGGCCGAGCTCGACATCGCCGAGCGGCGCGTGCCCCAGGACGGGCGCATCAAGCTCCGCCTCCTCGGGCGAACCATCGATCTTCGCGTCTCGTGCCTCCCGACGATCTTCGGCGAGAAGGTCGTGATGCGAATCCTGGACAAGGGCAACCTGAATATCGACCTGACGAAGCTCGGGTTCCAGGAGCAGGCCTACAAGGAGTTCAGCCGCGCCATCGCGCAGCCGTACGGCATGGTGCTCGTCACCGGTCCGACCGGAAGCGGCAAGACGACCACGCTCTACTCCGCACTATCGAAGATCAACACGCCCGAAGTGAACATCATGACGGCGGAGGACCCGGTCGAGTACAACCTCGAGGGCATCAACCAGGTCCTCGTGAACGACGACGTCGGGCTGAGCTTCGCCGCGGCCCTGCGCGCCTTTCTTCGCCAGGACCCGAACATCATCATGGTCGGCGAAATCCGCGACATCGACACCGGATCGATCGCCGTCAAGGCGGCCCTCACCGGGCATCTCGTGCTCTCCACGCTCCATACGAACGACGCGCCCAGCACCATCAACCGAATGGTGGACATGGGAATCGAGCCGTTCCTGGTGGCCTCTTCCACCAACCTCATCATGGCCCAGCGGCTCCTGCGCAAGGTCTGCGTTTC
>JANOOP010000212.1:0-6889 GCA_031421415.1 Candidatus Eiseniibacteriota bacterium | reverse complement strand
GGCCTCGATGGTCTTGCGGACGTGCGTGACCTCAACCTGAAGCTCGCCGCCCTGGACCACGTTCTTTATTTCGCCGAACGGGGCACCGTTCACCGGCGAAGCCGGGACGGAGAGACCAAGGAAGGTCGGGCTCGGAATGATCGAGTTGCGGTTCTTGATGCCTTCCTTGCCGGCAGGGATGCGGTCGCCGGTGTCGGGTACGTCAACCGCCGCGCGGTAATTGGCAGCCTGGGTTTCGGGCGGCATGGTGATCGTGACGGTGATGTTCTGGCCTTTGCTGCCCGGGTTCAGCGTCGTCGGCGAGATGTTGATGCCGAGCGGAAGCGGCGGCGCGCAGCTAACCGCACTCGCGCGCCACACGTTGAGGCCGAAATTCGCGCCCTGGCTGGAGGCAAGGAACATGTTATACGGAATCCCGTCCAGCGTGGTGTTCGTACGGGCAGAGACGTCCGGATCGGCATCGCCGCGGTTGTCGAAGAACACATCGCACTTCGACTGCGTCAGGATGTCGAGCTTCCAGATATCGGTGTTGTTGTTGATGTCCTCGTTCTGCGGGGCATCGTAGAAGATCGAATTGCCATCGGCCGAGAAGCTCGGGTTGTTGTGCGAGACCGACGCGAAGTTCGCCTCCGCCAAGGTCACGCTCATGTCGTCGAGATCGACGATTTCGATCACGTTGCGACCGAACTTGTTCGTCGCGTAGGCGATCCGGTTGCCCGTGCCCCACGTCGGATTGACTTCAGCCTTGGTATCCAGGCTCGTCGCGCGCGCCGCGGCGCCGACCGTGGCGGTCGGCACATTGACACTGGCGTACCAGATGTCGAGCGACGGGCCGGCAGCGGTGGACGCGTAGCAGATGGCGGTGCCATCCGGCTTCCAATCGGGGCTGCGATTGAGGACGCCAGGGGACGCCGCAACGATGAGAAGCGGCGAGCCAACCGCGGTGGCGGCCGTCGCCCTCGTCGAACTGACGAGGTACTCCTGGACGTAAATGGCCGTCGTCGTGAGCGCGCCGTCGGTCTGGACGTACGCGAGATACTTGCCGTTGGGGCTCCACGCCGGATCGGTGTAGGAAACCATCGAGGCCGGATCGAGCAGCAGCGGGTGACGAGCATCGAGCAGGTTGACGAGCCGGAAACCGGCCTGGTCAAGGTTCCTACCCTGCCAGATCGAGCGGACGGTTTCGCTGCCCGCGGCCGTGCTACGCGTCGTGAACGCGTACCAACGCTCCACCTGAGCATGACCGCCGCTAGAACCGACGATACCGGGCCGAAGCGACGGCTGCTCGCAGCCGTTCGCGATGCCCGTCTGGAACGGGCCCCCATTCGTGAGGGGATCCCAAACCCCACGGAGGGCTGCGAACGCATGTACCGGCACGAGCGCAATGACGAGCGCCAGCAGCACGGCCACACCTAGCAGTTTCTTCATTCCTTCATCTCCTCTCAAACGCGGGTAAAAGCGAGAAGACACCTCAAGAGGATAAGGTAGACGACAATCCGGGTCTAATCACCTCCTTATTCTATCAGTCTTCTTGGTGGCTCTAACATGAAGTCATCTAGCCGTATCGGGAACATCCCGTCCCGCTTTTATACTCAAAAGAGTATACGTGTCCGATCACCGGAGTGTCAAGCAGTTTTTGGAACTTACGCGGTTTGCAGGAGTCCAAAATCGCCTTGACACTCCATCGCTTGAAGCCTAGTCTGCGGCCAGGGTCAGGCCCCGGTCGCCATGACCGGGGGCCCGGTCGGTCGGGCGTTTTTAAGACTTCTTGGCCCAGGAACCCCCCCACACGGAGATGAGACTCGTTCCGCGGCGGCGCATGGCCGGGGCCGTCCGGGCATAAGGGGAAGTTAATGTCCTTCGCACCAAAGACTTACGGATTCTTAGTCGTGTTCGTCGCGGCCCTGCTGCTCCCCGCGGCGCCCGGTTCCGCCCAATCTCCTGGCCTGAAGTCACCCAAGGATGTAAGCGGATTTTACACTAATTTGCCCGGAATTCCATCTGGGAACGCTACTGGCAATTTTTCTTTCATTGTTTGGAAGGGCGATAGCTCGGAGGCGGACACGTCTTGGGGGGGGTACCGGGTTCGCCGGACGATCTTCGGGGTCAGTTCCCGCCCGTTCGAGTCGATCGGTCAATGGAAGGCCCGCTTCACCCAGGGACCCATTTGCTGGCAGTCGATCAACCCGAACTCGGTTCCAACGTGCCCCGGCACCCCCTTCCAATTCACCGGCACGGGTCTCTTCTTCCGTGGTTTCCAGCAAAACCGTCTACCGGACGGGACCTACATCCTCGACTACCCGCCGGGCGCGCCCCAGGATACCTGCAGCAACTGCTGGGTCTTCATCGACAGCGGCAGTCTCTCCGGATTTCGCCACGAGTACGCCGTGACCGCCATCGATACAACGGTCATCATCAATTCCGACTTCTACGAGACCGCCATCGACTCGAGCGAGATCGTGCGGCTCCTGCCGGGCTCCCCGCCGGCCGACAATCTGGAAACGGTCGCGGTGGTTCCGAACCCGTATCGGGTGCGCGCCGAATGGGAGCCGGGCGACGGATCGCGCCTGCTCCGGTTCATCCGGGTTCCCGACAAGGCCACGATTCGAATCTTCACCGCCTCCGGAGAACTCATCCGCGAACTGGTGGCGGACAAGTCCGCGAGCCCGGGGGGCGAGATCGGGGACGTGCCTTGGGATCTCCGGAACAGGTACGGCAACCCCGTGGTCTCGGGGATCTACCTCTATCAAGTCGAAACCGTGGACGGCCGCACTCGCAGGGGTAAGTTCGTCATCATCAAATAGCCCGCCGCGAACCAATCGCGGCGGTTTGGAGGAACTCATGAACTCGGAAGCCCTTGCCCCCACCCCCGCCACCGCCACCGACGCCGACGCCGACGCCGCGAACCGCGCCACGAGCGGGGATGCCCCGAGCCGCGCCTATCTCAACCTGATCGGCGGGAAGTGGACCGCCGCCCGGTCGGGAAAGATCTTCGAGAACCGGAATCCCGCCCGTCCTTCCGACGTCATCGGAACATTCCCCGAATCGTCGGCCGAGGACGTGGAGGACGCCGTCGCGGCCGCCTCGAAGGCGTTCGTCTCTTGGCGCCTCGTTCCCGCGCCGCGCCGCGCCGAGATCATCGTTCGTGCCGCGGAGATTCTCCGCGAGCGGAAGGAAGCGGTCTCCCGCGTCATGACCCGGGAGATGGGAAAGGTCCTGATCGAGACGCGCGGCGACGTGCAGGAAGCCATCGACATGGCCTACTACATCGCCGCCGAGGGCCGTCGTCTCTTCGGCGTGACCGTCCCGTCGGAGTTGCCGAACAAGTTCGCCATGTCGATCCGCCAGCCTCTCGGCGTCTGCGGCCTCATCACGCCGTGGAACTTCCCCATGGCCATTCCCTCCTGGAAGATCTTCCCGGCGCTCCTCGGGGGGAACACGGTCGTGATCAAGCCGGCCACCGACACCCCGGCTTCTGCGCACCACCTGGTCGAGATCCTGGCCGAGGCGGGTCTTCCCGACGGAGTCCTGAACATCGTCCATGGCGGCGGCAGCGCGGTAGGCGTACCGCTGGTCCAGCATCCCGACGTGAAGATGATCTCCTTCACCGGCTCCTCCGAGGTGGGGAAGGACATCGCCGCGCGTTGCGCGCCGTCGCTGAAGCGGCTCTCGCTCGAGCTGGGCGGGAAGAACGCGCAGATCGTGATGGACGACGCCGATCTAGACCTGGCGATCGAGGGTGCCCTCTGGGGCGCGTTCGGCACCACCGGGCAGCGCTGCACGGCGACCAGCCGCCTCATCGTGACGAAGAGCGTCCGCGACGCACTGGTGCCGCGCCTGGTCGACAAAGCCATGAAGCTCCGCTTGGGCGACGGGCTCGACCCGGCGTCCGAGGTGGGGCCGGTCGTGAACACGCGCGCCCGCGATGGAATTCACGGCTACGTGGAGATCGGCAAGAAGGAAGGGGCGAAGCTCCTCTGCGGCGGAGCGGCCGCCGAGGAAGGCGCGCTGAAGGACGGCGCGTTCTACCGCCCGACCATCTTCGACCAGGTCACGCCGCGGATGCGGATCGCGCGCGAGGAGATCTTCGGGCCGGTCCTCTCGGTGCTGACCGTCTCCTCGTTCGAGGAGGCGATCCAGGTGCTCAACGACACGCCGTACGGCCTCTCGTCGTCCATCTACACGCGCGACGTCAATCAGGCCATGCGGGCCGTGCGCGACATCGAGGCCGGCATCACCTACGTGAACGGGCCGACAATCGGCGCCGAGGTCCAGCTTCCGTTCGGCGGTGTGAAGGAGACGGGGAACGGCCACCGCGAGGGAGGTCCGACCGTCATCGACGCGTTCACGGAATGGAAGTCGGTCTACATCGACTATTCGGGCAAGCTGCAGAAGGCCCAGATCGACCGCTAGGCCGCGACGGCCGTGCCACGCACCGGACGACCCGCAATGGCGCCGCGGCGCGCCGGCATCGATCCCGCCGTCACGGACGTGACGCCGAGCCCGCTCGTCCACGTCCGGCGCCGGGGCCACGTCGAAAGCATCCACCGCGGCCACGTGGCCGTGGTCGACGCCTCCGGTCGCCTGATCGCCCACGCAGGCGAGCCCCATCTCCTCGTCTATCCCCGCTCCTCGTTCAAGCCGTTCCAGGCGCTCCCCGTGGTCGAGTCGGGCGCCTTCGCGCATTCGGGCCTGGGGGCTGACGCCCTGGCGCTCATCGCTGGGTCGCACGGCGGCACCGATGCGCACGCCGCGCTCGCGGCCGAGATCCTGGCCAAGGCTGGCGCGACCGTCGCCGATCTGGCCTGCGGCACGCACTCCCCGTTCGACAAGGCCACCGCCGAGGCGCTCCGTGCGCGCGGCGAGGCGCCCAACCCGTTGCGACACAATTGCAGTGGGAAGCATGCGGGAATGCTCCTTTTGGCCCGCTTCCTGGGAACACCGCTTTCGGGGTACACCCAACCAGAACACCCGGTGCAGCAACGGATCTGGGCCGGCTTCGAGCAGGTGACCGGCGAGCCGTTCTCGGACGACGAGCCGGCCATCGACGGCTGCAGCGCCCCCAATCCGCGGATGCCGCTCGCGACGCTCGCGTTCGCCTTTGCGCTCCTGGGGCGCGGCGTCGACGCAGGGGGAAATCCCCGGCCCGCGCTGGCGTCGATTCGCGACGCGATGCGGACCTACCCCCAGTTCGTGGCGGCGGAGGGCCTCCTCGACACGGTTCTCATGCGTTCGCTGCCCGGAATCGTCACGAAAATCGGCGCCGAAGCCGTCCACGCCATGGCGCTCCCCGTCCAGGGATGGGGAGTTGCGATCAAGGTCGAGGACGGATCCGATCGGGCGCTGGGCCCCGCCACCATCGCGGTTCTGGCGGAGCTCGGCCTGATCGGGGCCGCCCGCGACCGGTTGGGCGCGTTCGCGGGGCGCGTGCTGCGTAACCAGTCCGGCCTCGAGGTCGGCGACATCCGGGGCGTAGCCCGCCTCGTCAGGGAGCCTGCATGACCATGACCATCGAGAGCCCGCCCCGCGTGAAGTGGGTCTACTTCTACGGCGACGGGCAGGCGGAGGGAAACGCGCGCATGCGCGACACGCTGGGCGGCAAAGGGGCCGGCCTTGCCGAGATGACGAACGCCGGAATTCCCGTGCCCCCGGGCTACACCATCACCACGCAGGCGTGCCGCCAGTTCTACGAGGCGGGCGGCAAGCTCCTCGACTCCATCGTGACGGAGGAGGACGAGGCGCTCCGGCGCCTGGAGAAGATGCTGGGGCGCCGCCTGGGCGACGCCGCGAATCCGCTCCTGGTATCGGTCCGCTCGGGCTCGCCGCTCTCGATGCCGGGGATGATGGACACGGTTCTGAATCTCGGGTTGAACGACCGGACGGTCGAAGGTCTGGCGCGGCGGAGCGGCAACCCGCGCTTCGCCTACGATTCGTATCGCCGCTTCATCCAGATGTACGGCGACGTCGTGCTCGGCATTCCGCGTCCGCATCTGGAAGCGGAACTCACGCACGCGAAGCAGCGCGCGAAGGTCGCGCTCGACGTGGAGCTGAGCGCGGACCAGCTTCGCGATCTGGTGAAGCGCCTCCAGGCGAAGGTGCGGCGCGAGATCGGCCGCGATTTTCCCCAGGACGGACGGGAGCAGCTGGCGGGCGCTCGCGATGCCGTCTTCCGCTCCTGGCACAACGACCGCGCCGTCCACTACCGCCGCCTGAACGGGATTCCCGATCATCTCGGCACGGCGGTGAACGTGCAGGCGATGGTCTTCGGCAATCTCGGCGACTCCTCCGCGACGGGCGTCGGCTTCACGCGCGACCCCGGCACCGGGGAGCACCGCTTCTACGGTGAGTACCTCCGGAACGCGCAGGGCGAGGACGTGGTCGCCGGCATTCGCACGCCGCGGCCGATCGAGGAACTGGAGCGCGACATGCCCGAGGTCTACGCGCAGCTGCGCGAGATCACGGCGCGCCTGGAGCGGCACTACCGCGACGTGCAGGATTTCGAGTTCACGGTCGAGGAAGGGCGCCTCTTCATGCTTCAGACGCGCCGCGGCGAGCGGTCCGGCATCGCCGCCGTGCGGATCGCGGCCGACATGGTGGAGGAAGGGCTGATCACGAAGCGCGAGGCGATCGAGCGCGTCGAGCCCGATCATCTCGACCAGGTTCTCCACCCGGTTTTCGACCCGAAGGAGCGCCGCAAGCACGAAGTTCTGGCCAAGGGACTCCCGGCCTCTCCCGGCGCCGCGGCGGGGCGTCTGGTCTTCACGTCGGAGGAGGCGGTGGCGCGCGGCGCGAAGGAGCGGGTGATCCTCGTCCGGGCGGAGACCTCGCCCGACGACATCGCCGGCATGCACGCGGCGCGGGGCATCCTGACCGCGACCGGCGGCATGAC
>JANOOP010000211.1:0-6783 GCA_031421415.1 Candidatus Eiseniibacteriota bacterium | reverse complement strand
GTTCGGGCTACGGCGGCAACGTCCTCCTCGGGAAGAAGTGCCTGGCGCTCCGCATCGGATCGTACCTCGGCCGGAAGGAAGGGTGGCTGGCCGAGCACATGCTGATCCTCGGCGTCGAGAGCCCCGAGGGACAGACGACGTACGTGGCGGCGGCCTTCCCGAGCGCCTGCGGCAAGACGAACTTCGCGATGCTCATTCCGCCGCGCCGCTTCCAGGGCTGGAAGGTCTGGACGGTCGGTGACGACATCGCCTGGATGCGCGTCGGCTCCGACGGGCGGCTCTGGGCCATCAATCCCGAGGCGGGCTACTTCGGCGTGGCGCCGGGAACGAGCGTCAAGTCGAACCCGGCCGCCATGCGGAGCATCGAGCGCGACACGCTCTTCACGAACGTCGCGCTGACCGCCGACGGCGACGTCTGGTGGGAGGGGATGACCGAGGCGCCCCCCGAGGGGATGACCGACTGGCTCGGGAAGCCGTTCGATCCGAAGTCGGGCGAAAAGGCGGCGCACGCGAACAGCCGCTTCACGGCGCCGATGACGAACAACCTGGCGCTCTCCCGCCGCGTGAACGATCCCGAAGGGGTGCCGATCTCGGCGATCATCTTCGGAGGCCGGCGCGCGACGACCGTGCCGCTCGTGCTGCAGTCGTTCAACTGGGTGCACGGCGTCTACATGGGCGCCACCATGGGCTCGGAGACGACGGCGGCGGCGACAGGGCAGGTGGGCGTGGTCCGTCGCGATCCGATGGCCATGCTCCCGTTCTGCGGCTACAACATGGGCGACTACTTCAACCACTGGCTCGAGATGCGCGCGCAGATTCCGCATCCGCCGAAGATCTTCATGGTGAACTGGTTCCGCAAGGGAGCGGACGGGAAGCTCGTCTGGCCGGGCTACGGCGAGAACATGCGCGTCCTCAAGTGGATCGTCGATCGCGCCATGGGGCAGGTCGGCGGGCGCGAGACGCCGGTCGGCTGGGTGCCGCGCGAGGGGGATCTCGACCTCTCCGGCATGGACATCGCCGGCGACGCCTTCCGCGAGGCCACGGCGGTGCGCGTGGAGGAATGGAAGCAGGAGATTGTGATGCAGGCCGACTTCTTCAAGACGATCGGCCCGCACATGCCGCGTGCGATGGAGCTGCAGCGCGAACTCCTGGCTAGCGCGCTCGAGTACGGCGCCCCGATGGGAGAGCCGTAGGGGCCTACGTCCTAGACCGCGAATTCCTTCGGAATCGCCGCGGTCAGGTTTTCCGGTCCGGCTTCGGTCACGAGGACGTTGTCCTCGATCCGGATTCCGCCGAGCGGGATGAGCGACACGGCCTTGTCCCAGTTCACGCAGTCGGGGTAGCGCTTGCGGCGGTCGGGATCGTTCAGGATCGCCGGGATGAAGTAGATCCCCGGCTCGATCGTCATCGTATAGCCGGGCTGAAGCGGGAAGTCGGTGCGCTGATTCTTGAACGCCGGCTCGGTCCGCTTGGGGCGCCCCGGCAGGGCGCCGCTCGCGTCGCGCACGCCGAGTCCCACCATGTGGCCGATTCCGTGCGGGTAGAAGATCAGGTGCGCTTCCCGCTCGATGAGCGAGTCGACCGAGCCCCGCAGCAGATCGAGCGCCACGAGTCCCTCCGCCAGATCGCGGCAGGAGCCGAGGTGGACTTCCACGGTCTCGGCGCCGGGGGCGCACGCCGCGACGGCCCGCTCCTCCGCCCGCCGAACCACCTCGAAGAGCTCCCGCTGAATCGTGGAGAAGGTTCCCGACGCGGGATAGGTGCGCGTGACGTCGCAGCCGTAGCGGCGGACCTCCGCGCCGGCGTCGACGAGGACCAGCTCGCCCGCCCGCGCCGCGCGTCCACCCGGCGTGAAGTGAAAGACCGCCGCGTTCGTTCCGGCGCCGACGATGCTGCTGTAGCAGGCGCGATCGGCTCCCGCGCGGAAGAAGGCGCACTCCATCTCGATCTGGATCGCGCGCTCGGTGGCGCCGGGCTGGATCACCTCGCGCAGCCGGGCATACCCGGCCTCCGTCGCGCGGATGGCCTCGCGCATGCGCGCGATCTCGGCCTCGTCCTTCGGGCGCCGCGCGTGCGTGAACCGCTCGCGCGCCTCGGCCGCGCGGATCGCGTCGCCGCGCACGCCCGGCAGCTCGCACCCGAGCGAAACGATGGCCCGTCCCCGCCGCGCCGCCAGCCAGCCTGGCAGATCGCGCGTCGGAACCGTGCCCGGTTCGTTCTCGTCCCTTCCTTCCCAGACCCGCTCCCGCTCCGTCACTTCCGGTACGAAGTCGACCCAGCCGTCCTGGGGGTCGAACGCCAGCACCGCGCCAGGCTCCTCGCGGTCGGTCAGCCAGAAATGCTCGGCGTGGGAGACGAATCGGTAGGTCTGATCCATGCCGCCGGGCAGGCCGACGGGCTCTCCCGCGGCGATCAGCAGAATTTCGTCGTGAAGGCCGAGCGCCTCGGCGGCGCGGCGGCGGCGGGCATCCAGCACGGCGGCATCGAAACGGGTCGGGGCATCCATCAGAGGATCCGCTTGCCGAAGAGACTCTCCGCCATCTCGACCGCAAGGATTCCGGTGGCGTTTCGCTGGTCGAGCAGCGGATTCACCTCGACCAGGTCGACCGAGACGATGTCGGCCAGGTCGCCGATCATCTCCATGGCGAGGTGCGCTTCGCGGTAGGAGATGCCGCCGTCCACCGGGGGCCCGGTGCCGGGCGCGTCCTCGGGGTCGACGACGTCGAGGTCGAACGAGAGGTGGATCCCGGCCGTGCCGGCGCCGGCGACTCGGATCGATTCGTTCACGATGTCGCGCATCCCGCGCTCGTCGATTTCTCGGATCGTGAAGGCGGTGATGCCCGACCGGCGCAGGAGGTCGCGCTCGCCGGCATCCAGGTCGCGCACGCCGATGAGCACGGTGTTCCGCGGATCCATCTTCGGAGCGTGGCCGCCCAGGTTCACGAAATCGGGGTCGCCGAGGCCGTGGAGCACGGCGAGCGACATGCCGTGAACGTTTCCCGACGGCGTCGTCTCCGGCGTGTTGAAGTCGCCATGAGCGTCGAACCAGATGAGTCCGATCTGTTTTCCGAGCCGGTGATAGTGATTGCTCGACCCCGAGACCGATCCGATGCTGAGGCTGTGGTCTCCGCCCAGGACGATCGGTGTCCGCCCCTCCGCCAGGCTCCGCTCCACTTCCAGGCGAAGCTCGTCGCACGCGCGGAGAATGGCCGGCTTGTAGCGGATGGTGCTCGGGCCGACCTCCAGCGTCTCGGGGATCATCACGTCGATGTCGCCGTGGTCGGTGACCTTGTGGCCCAGCCGCTCCAGGTGCCGCTCGAGGTCGGCGACACGGATGGCCGAGGGGCCCATGTCGACGCCGCGGCGTCCCGCGCCGAGGTCGACGGGACAGCCTATGATCTCGATCTGTCGCTGGTTCTGGCTCATGGGAGGGTGAAGTCTAGCAGATCGCGTGGCGGCAAAACGGGGTGCTGCGGGGTACGGTGGCGGCTAGCGTGGGCGGCGCGGGCGACGCTCGAAGGGAAGCGCCTTCCGGGGCCGGCGGCCTCCGCGACCGTCGTCCGCCGCCTTGGCGGGAGTGGACGGTCCGCTGACGCCCGATGAGGAGCCGCGCGACGCGGGGCGGTGGCGCGGGCCGGAGCCCGATCCCGAACCCGACTCGTAGCGGGGGGCGAAGTCCGAGCGGGAGGGCTCGGTGCTGCGCGCGCCGTAATCGAAGTCGGGCACCATGACGCGGAGAATCGTCGTTCCCAGGAACCGCTCAATCGCCACGACGTCCTTCTTCTCGTCGGGAGACATCAGCGTGAAGGCGTCTCCGCTGGCGTCGACGCGGCCGGTGCGGCCGATCCGGTGGACGTAATCTTCGGGCGTGTGCGGGACGTCGTAATTGATGATGTGCGTGATGTCCTTCACGTCGATCCCGCGCGACGCGATGTCGGTGGCGACCAGGATCTGCACCCGTCCGCGCCGGAGATCGCCGAGCGCGCGTTCCCGCTGTCCCTGCGATCGATTGCCGTGCAGCGTCGCCACGGAGAGTCCGCGGCGCTGAAGCGCCCGGGCCAGACGGTCGGCGCCATGCTTGGTCCGCGCGAAGACGATGACGCTTCCGACCTCGGTGCGCCGGAGCATCGCTTCGAGCAGATCGGTCTTCCGATGCTTCGGAACCGGGTAGACCGCCTGCGTGATGCCGGCGGCGGGACGGCCGGGAGGCGCCAGGTCGATGCGCGCCGGAATCTTCATCGCTTCCTTCGCCACCTTGTTCAACTCGGGCGGCATGGTCGCGGAGAACATCATCGTCTGCCGATCGGCAGGCATGAGACGGAGAATGCGCTTCAGGTCGGGGGCGAAGCCCATGTCGACCATGCGGTCGGCTTCGTCCAGGACCAGGATGCTGATGTCGTCGAGCCGGAGCGACATCCGGCCGTGCAGGTCGAGGAGGCGTCCCGGCGTGGCCACCAGAAGGTCGAGTCCCTGCGTCTTCAGCATCTTCTGCTGGGGAGGAAGGGGCACGCCGCCGAAAACGACACCGACGCGGAGATCCGTGAATCGCGCGTAGTCGCGCGCGTTCGTCTCCACCTGGGCCGCGAGTTCACGAGTCGGCGTGAGGACGAGCGCGCGAAGCCGCTTGGGGCCGCCGAGGAGAAGAGCGAGGATCGGAAGGATGAAGGCGGCCGTCTTCCCGGTGCCCGTCTGCGCGGCGCCGATGATGTCGACGCCGGTGAGGATCAGGGGAATGGCCTTAGCCTGGATCGGCGTCGGCTTGACGTAACCGGCCGCGCGGACCCCTTTGACGACTGCTGGTGGAAGACCTAACGCTGCGAAAGGCATGAAGGCGCATGATACTCGGAATCGTGGCCGGTAGGTGAGAGAATCGTGCCTGGTCGGAAATTCGCCGCCGGACCCTTCGCAGGAACGAAAAGGATACGGGCTCTGACGCCGCTACGACGCGAACGCGGGCGGCGCCTTCCGGTGAAAGTCGGTACGCCGCTGATAGGCCTCGCCCAGATCGAGCAGCAGCCCCTCGTCCCACGCCGACCCCATGATCTGGAACCCGGCCGGCATCCGCTCCCGGCCGAAGCCGCACGGGAGTGCGATGGCCGGAAGCCCGCAGCCGTTCCCGAACGCGCCGACGGGATCGGGATAGGGGAGCGTCTCGTAGAAGTCCTTCGCGATCGGCGGCGCGACCGAGAGGAAGTTCGGCGCCACGATCACGTCGTAGCGGCCGAAGAAGTCGGCCATCTTCTCCTGCATCACGCGCCGCATCCTCATCGCCTTCACGTAGTCGGCGCCGGTGAGGGCACGCGTGACCCGTTCCTGGTGCGGCGCGTAGACGTCGATCAGTTGATTCACGCTGCCGTCCTTGAAGAAACGCTCGAAGGTCGAGATCGCCTCGGCGTAGAGGACCGTGGTGGTCGTCTCGGAGGCGGGGAAGTCGGGGAGCGAGGCTTCCTCCAGGGAGAGCCCCAGCGCCCGGAGCGCCGCCACCGCCGTCTGGAAGGCCTCGCCCACTTCCGGCTCCGCCCCCTTCGTCTTCGCGAAATCGGAGGGGATGACGGCGGCGCGGAGTCGTTTCAGATCGCGCCGGGACGGATCGAGGCGGACCGGCTCGTCGGCCGCGCTTGAATCGTCGGGGTCGGGGCCGGCGATCGATTGGAGAATCAGGCGGCAATCCTCCGCGCT
Organism: Candidatus Eiseniibacteriota bacterium; assembly: GCA_031421415.1. Taxonomy (GTDB): domain Bacteria; phylum Eisenbacteria; class RBG-16-71-46; order SZUA-252; family SZUA-252; genus SZUA-252. The sequence goes on along the minus strand of JANOOP010000211.1, from coordinate 1,104 downwards.
CCGCGCGAGGGGCCCGATCTTGTCCAGTGTCCAGGAGCCGACCATGCCGCCGGCGCGGCTCACGCGGCCGTAGGTGGGACGAAGGCCCGTGACGCCGCAGAACGCCGAGGGGCACAGGATGGAGCCCCACGTCTCGGTGCCGATCGCGAACCCCACCAGTCCCGCCGCGACCGCCGCGCCCGATCCAGACGACGACCCGCCGGTCCAGCGCTCGGGATTCCAGGGATTCCGCCCGGGCCCCTGCAGCGAGGCGTCGGCGAAGCGGTAGCCAAGGCAGCCGGCGAACTCGACCATGGCGAGTTTTCCGAGGAGGATCGCTCCCGATTCTCGGAGGCGCCTCACGACAGTCGCGTCGCGATCGAAGCGTTGGTCCCGGGTCGGACGCGCGCCCCACGTGGTCGGAGTTCCGGCCGTGGCGAGGAGGTCCTTCGCTCCGTACGGGACGCCATGGAGCGGCCCGCGGATCATCCCGCGGGAGATCTCGCGCTCGGCCAGACGCGCCTGCTCCATCGCCAGCTCCGGCGTCACGGTGGCGAAGGCGTTCAGCCCCGGCGCGTGGCGGCGGATGCGCGCCAGGTATCCCTCGGTGAGTTCCACCGGGGAGAGGCGCCGTGCCCGGATCTCGCGGCCGAGTTCGGACGCCGGAAGGAAGAAGATGCCGTCGCGGAGCATCAGCGGTCTCCGCGTCGCGCGCGCATGGCGCGGAAGGTGACGGCCGGATCGCTCCCCGGGGGTAGTTCGTAGCCGCGAACGACCTTCAGCATGTCGGCGAGCGCGCGCTCCTGAATCCGGAGCTCGCGCTGAATCGTCGGGGGTAGCGGCTTCCGCGGTTTGGGAGCGACGGCCTTCGGGGCCGCGGCAGCGTTCGCGCCGGGGAGCGCGGTCGCGATCATGGCAGCGCCGCTGGCGGCGAGAACGTGGATGAAACGGCGGCGGTTCATGGGAGGACGTTCGGCGCTCATTGGAAGGGCTCCTGGGGTCGCGTGCGACCGTGCGCGTCAGCGGGTGACGCCGGGATGACTCCGCGACTCTAGCGCCCGAAGCAGCCGAATTCCAGCTCTGCCAACATTCGCCGATGCAGCGACGGTGCGCCAGCGTGAGCGA
>JANOOP010000210.1:0-11829 GCA_031421415.1 Candidatus Eiseniibacteriota bacterium | reverse complement strand
CGGCGGGAAGGTCCTTGTTCGTCGCCGAGACGATTCGCGCATCCACCGAGATCGTCGTGGTCGCGCCGAGCCGTTCGATCTCGCCGGTCTCGATCGCGCGTAGGAACTTGGCCTGCGTCTCCAGGCTCATGTCGCCCACCTCGTCCAGGAAGAGCGTCCCGCCGTCGGCCGCCTCCAGGCGACCGCGCTTCAGCTGCGCGGCGCCGGTGAAGGCGCCCTTTTCGTAGCCGAAGAGCTCGCTCTCCACCAGGTCCTTGGGGAGCGCGGCGCAGTTCAATTTCTCGAACGGCCCGCGGGCCCGCCCGCTCAGGCGGTGAATGGCGCGGGCCACCAGTTCCTTGCCCGAACCGCTCTCGCCGGTGACGAACACCTTCGCGTCGGTCTTCGCCACCTTGGCGATTTCGGCGCGGATCTGCTCGATGACCTTGCTCTTCCCGACCATCTCGTCCACGCCGCCCACCCGCTCGCGAAGCCGCTCGTTCTCGCGGCGGAGCGCGCGCAACTCCAGGGCGCGTTCGGCCGTGACCTGGAGCCGCTCCGGTCCGAACGGCTTTTCCAGGAAGTCGGCCGCGCCGAGGCGGATCGCCTTCACCGCCTCCTCGATCGTTCCGTGGCCCGAGAGGAGGACCACCGGGAGATCGGGCACGGCGGCCTTCGCCGCTTCCAAGAGTGCGAGGCCGTCTTTCCCGGGGAGGCGGAGGTCGGTCAGGAGGAGGTCGATGCGCTCGCTCGCCAGAATTCGCTCGGCGTCCTCGGCGTTCGTGGCGGTGAGGACGTCATAGTGGCGCTTCAGGGTTCCGGCGATCTCGAGGAGGATCGACGGTTCGTCGTCCACCACGAGCACGCGCGTTTTCGGCGTTCCGCTCATCGGCCGGGCTCCGCGCCGAGGGGGGAAGCCGGGGCGCCCCCGTCCGGCGCGGACGGGAGGGCGACGGTGGCGCGCGTTCCCGCGCCGGGGCTCGAGGTCAGCGCGAAGCGGCCGCCATGCTGTTCCACGATTCGTTGTACCAGCGTAAGGCCCAATCCGCTCCCGCTCGATTTGGTCGTGAAGCCGGGGTGCCCCGCCCGGTCGAGCGTGGTGGGGTCCATGCCCGGCCCCGTGTCGGCGACTTCCAGGAGCACGCCGCCGCCCGGGGCGTCGTCGCGCCGCACGTGGAGCGTGATCTCGCCCCGTCCGCCCATGGCGTCGAGCGCGTTCTTGATGAGATTCACGAGGACGCGCTGGACCTGGCCCGGGTCGGCCCAGGCTACGGGAACGGATGCCTCGGTCTCAACGCGGAATGTGGTGGGGGAGCTGCCGCGGTAGAGTCGCGCCACGTCCTCGACCAGCGCGGAGAGATCGCACGCCTGGAGTTTTGGCTCGGGAAGCTGCGCCACCGAGGAGAAGGCGGTCGCGAATTCCTGGAGCGAGCGGACCTCGCGAAGGATCGAATCGGCGTTCTCGCGAACGACCTCGGCGCGCGGCCCCTCGTCGCGGCGGGACTCCTCCTGCAGCCGCTGGAGCGCGACCTGGATCGGCGTGAGGGGATTCCGGATTTCGTGCGCCACCGCGCGCGCCACCTCGCGCCACGCCGCCAGCCGCTCCGCCTTCATGAGCGCGCGGCGCGACGACTGAATCTCTTCCACCATCCGGTTGAAGGCGCTGCCCAGATAGCGCACCTCGGAGGTGCCGCGCGGCGCCACGCGGTGATCCAGGTCTCCCTGCGTCACGCGCTCCATCCCGGAGCGAAGCTCCAGCACGGGGTGCGCGATGCCGCGCGAAACGGCGACGGCCAGCGCGAAGGAGACGAAGCCCAGGATCGCGGTCCAGAGGGCGGCGAAGATCCAGAGCCCGCGCTGGGAGAGGGAGGTGTAGATCCCGAGCCGCCGGTACATGGTGAGGTTTTTCTGGAGCGCCTCGATCTCGGACGAGACTTCGGGATCGAGCTGGTAGCCCGCGAGGATCACATGGCTCGCGCCGAGCGCCACGACGCCGCTCACCTGCCGCGGCACCTCGCCGCCCGAGACGATGCCGCCCTCCTCCCGCGCCCCCACGAGCGACGCTCGATCGGGCGTGGGGAGCGTGATGCGCGGCCCGAGGCGGGCGCCGAAGAGGCGCCGCTCGGCCTCGCCGCTCACGTCGTAGAGGCAGATGTAGTCGAGCCCGCGGCTCCGCGCTTCCTCGCGCAGAAACCGCTCGAGCGCGGCGAATTGCTTCGCCTGGAAGAGGCGGTTCGTTTCGGCGTCGAGGGCCAGCACCTCGGCATGCTGCCGCGCGTCGGTTCCCAGCCGCTCGATCCCCTGACGGATCAGCTCCAGCGACTGTCCCAGCGCCCGCTCCGTCTCGGGATTTTGGAGCGCGGAGAGGCTCTTGGCCAGATATTGCGTGACCGCGAACGTGAGGCCGAGGCTGGGGATGAGGGCGACGAGAAAGAAGAGCGCGAGGAGCCGCCCCCGCAGCGTGCGAAACATGGCGCTCCGCGCCCTAGCGCGGGGGCTCCACCGCCATGCCGGCCAGTTGCCCGCAGGCGGCGCCGATGTCGACCCCCTGGCTGTAGCGCACCGTCACCGCGGCCACGCGCGGTCCGAGGTAGTCGACGAATCGCTGGATCCTCTCGGCGGAGGGACGATTGAATTTCCCCGGGCCGATCGGATTGTAGGGGATGAGGTTGATCTTGCAGGGAATCTGTCCCACCAGCCGAACGAGCTTCGCCGCATCGCCGACCGAGTCGTTGATCTCCTCGATCAGAATGTATTCGAACGTGACGCGCCGGCCGGTCGCCTCGACGTGGTGCTTCACCGCCTTCATGAGCGGCGCCAGCGGAAACGTGCGATTCACCGGCATGAGCTTCGACCGCGCCGCGTCCGTCGCCGCGTGGAGCGAGACGGCGAGCCGGTAGCGGTGTCCCTCGTTGGCGAGCCGCATGATCTGCGGCACCAGTCCGACCGTGGAGATCGTGATCCGCTTGGGCGTGATCCCGACGCCCGTCGGGGCAGGCAAGGTGAGGAGCCCCAGCGCCGTGATCACGGCGTCGTAGTTCTCCAGCGGCTCGCCCATCCCCATCATGACCACGTTGAAGTCGTCCACGCCCGCCGGCAATTCGCGCCGAAGGCGGAGCGCCTGTTCCAGAATTTCGCCCGCCGTCAGATTCCGGCCTCGTCCCATCCGGCCGGTGGCGCAGAAGCGGCAGGCGAAGCCGCAGCCGTGCTGCGAGGAGAGACAGAAGGTGATGCGCTTCGGCGTCGACATGAAGACCGACTCCACGATTCCGCCGTCGGGAAGCGCCAGGGCGAATTTTCGCGTCTTTCGATCGGGCGTCTCGCGGCGCGTCGTCTCCCGGAGCGATCCGATGCGGTAGTGCTGATCCAGCTTCGCGCGGAGCGGCTGGGGCAGATTGGCCATCGTCGCGAAGTCGCGCGCGCCCCGCCCGTAGAGCCACTCGGCGACCTGCCGGCCGCGAAACGGCTTCTCCCCCAGGGCGAGAACAGTCCGCTCCAGCTCTTGCACGGAGAGCCCGAGCAGGTTCTCGCGGAGGTCAGGAGGGGTACTTCCGCCGCCATTTTGCGACAGGATAATGGGTTCCGACTTTACAGTCATAGGACCCTATGCTACGGTCCGACCGTTCCCGCCGTCAACCAACGGCTGACGGCGATGCTCCTTCGCGTGAGAGGGCTCGAGCCACGCCTGGTACTATCGAGAGCACCGTCCGCATTGGCGCGGTCGACATCGGCACCAACTCGGTTCGCTTGCTCGTGGCCGACGTCGACCCCCAGCAGCGCCTTCGAACCGCCCACCGAATGGGAGAGATCTCCCGCCTGGGTGAGGGGTTAGACCGAGCCGGCGTCATCGACGAGCCGGCCGTCCTGCGCACCCTCGACTGCCTCGAGCGATTCGTCCAGGAAGCCGAATACAGCGGCGCCAGCCATATCCGCGTGGCCGGTACGAGCGCGCTCCGCTCCGCCAGCAACGGTCCCGCCGTCGCCGCTCGATTCTCCGAGCGGATCGGTTACCCAGTCGAAATCCTCTCCGGCGAGGAAGAGGCCCGGCTCGTCTTCCTGGCCGTCTCGAGCGGTCTGGCCGGAAAGAGCGGGGCCACCGTCGTCGTCGACATCGGCGGCGGGAGCACCGAGGTGATCGTCGGCTCCGGGGACGAAGGGCGGGAGTTGATCAGCCTGCCGCTGGGATGCGTCCACCTGACGGAGCGGCTCATCCACCACGATCCGCCCCTGCTGGAGGAACTGGACGCCGTTCGAAACCTGGTCCAGCGGACGTTCGCCGAGCGCCTGGCCGATTTCGGCGCGGGGCCGGTGGAGCGGGCCGTCGGCGTCGGGGGGACCGTGACCGCCTTCGGGGCGCTAGACATGGGTCTCGCCAAGTACGACCCCTCCCGGATCGAAAATCACTTTCTGAGCCGGGACCGGGTCCTGGCCATCGAGCAGGAGCTCTGCTCGACCCCCCTGGAACTTCGCCGGGAGCTTCCCGGAGTGAGCCGCGGCCGTGCCGACATCATCCCGGCAGGCTCGGTCATCCTCTCGGAGTTCGTCACCCGCTTTCCGGTCGGGGGGCTGTTCGTCTCAACCCGTGGACTTCGCTACGGGCTGGTCCTGAGCGAAGCCCGGAGGGCCATGGGCCGGTAGATTTCGCGCCGGTCGGGTGGAAATCGGAGGGAATTCGCATGTTAGGGGCACTCGACTCTTGACACCCGACGGGGCTAGTCGTATTGTATGGCACTAGCGGAATTGTTCGCGGGCCGGGGTGCCCCTACGCGGGGATGTCCCTCCACGATTTCGGTATCGGACTCGAAATCACGCCACCTGCAAGCGAGTCTTCCGTATTCAGGAACGGGAATCGATGGATATGCCGGCGTCGATTCACCGACAAGGAGCAAGGAATGAGGATCCGGGTCACACAACGCATTCTGCTTCTGGGCATTGTCCTCGCCCTGCTCTGCGCCCTCCCGGCGGTCACACCCTCGCCGTCCTTCGCGAGACCTTTCAACTGGGATAAGGATCCAGCCGATCCTAACAATCCGGGTCCCGTCACTGGAGACGGAGATGGGACCGTTGTGAAGGCGCGCTCGATCGGCGAAACGACGTACGACGCCGCTCGGCAGTCGACGGTGTCGGTGACCAGCCAACGGACGTGGAGTATTTGGAGGACGTACCTGTCGCTGGTGCGTTGGGGTTTCGGGACTCGCTGGACTTGGAACTGACGCTTCGAGTCGTGACGCTGTTGTCGGTCAGCAGCCTGATTTCCGAGCATCGTTCATGAGGGCCGGTAATGGACGGAATCGTCCCCAAGGACCGCACACATAGCCCCTCGAGGGAATTCGCAAGCACCGCGCCGCGGAGGGAATTCGCAAGCACCGCGCCGCGGGTGGAGCTAGCTCCACCCGCGGTCGCGGACGAGCGGGCCCAGGAACTCGGCGATCTCTACTTCGCCGCCGAGAATTTCCAGGTCGCCCTTGAGTACTACCGCCGCGCGCTTGATTGCGAGGCGCGTCGTGCGGACGCGGCGAACCGTGAAGTGATGCTCCGCATCGGCTTCCGGATCGTCGAGTGCCTGCGGCACCGGGGCGATCTGTCCGAAGCGGTCGATGCCCTCCACGATCTGCACAAACGGCTTCGCCCCCAGGTCACGCGGGAGCAGGTCGGACGCCTCTCGGTGAGCCTGGCGATGGTGCTTCAGGACCGCGGCGAATATCGCGCGGCCTACCGCTCCGCCGGCCTCGGCTACCGACTCCTCCGCGATACGAGCCACCATCTCGACCTGGGCCGCGCCGAGGTCGTGCTTGGCTTGGTCGCGCTGCGGACAGGAGACGGCGAGACCGCGCGCGAACATTTCGAGAGCAGCATCGCCACGTTCCGCCGCGCCGGCTATCCCGCCGGCATGATGGCGGCCTACAACAACCTCGCGCTGGTGCACAAGAATCAGTGCCGGTTCAAGGAAGCGGCTCGCTTCCTCGAGCAGGCGCTGCGCATCGGCGAGCGAGCCGGTTTCTTCCTCGATTCGGCGACCTTCCTCCACAACCTCGGCATCGTTCACGAGAAGCTGGGCGAACTCGATCGGGCGGAGGAGCACTACCAGCGCGCGCTGAACGTCTACACCGAGATGGGCTACCAGCCGGGGCGCGCCCGCTCGACAAATTGCCTCGGGATCGTCCGCCGCCGCCGCCGCGACTACGCCACCGCGCTCGCCTTGAGCCGCGAGGCGCTCACGATCGCGGAGGAGCGCGGCTACGCCCGCGAGCGGGTGGTCATTCAGGAAGCGATCGGGGACATCTACGCCGAGCGGGGCGAACTGGATCTCGCCCGCCGCGCCTACGACACCACGTATTCGCTCTCCGAGCAGATCGCCCCCGAGTCGGATCTCACCGTGCAGATCATCCGCCGGCTCGGCGATCTCGAGCTCACGGTGGGGAATCTCGACGCCGCCACGCGCTACGCCGACCGCACGCTCGACCTGGCGCGCCGGCTGCGCGACCGCTACGAGGAAGGGTGCGGGCTTCGCCTCTACGGACTGATCCGCGCGGAGGCGGGGGATCTCGAAGGGGCGGCCGCCGCCCTCAGCGAGGCAGGGGAACTCTTTACCACGCTCGGCATCCGCTACGAGCTGGCGCGGCTTCAGATCGCCGCCGGCATCTCGTGGCGGCGCCGAGCCCGCCGCGGCAAGTCGCGCGGAGTGCTCGACCAGTCGGTCGCGTTCCTTCGCCGCGCCGTCGCGAGTTTCGAAGGGCTCGCCGTTCCCGCCTGGACCTCGCGCGCGCTGCTGGAACTGGCGCGGAGCGAACTCCTCCGCGGCCTGGTGGACGAGGCGGTCATTCACGTCGATTCCGCTTCCTCGCTCATGCCGGCCGAGGACGATCCGGCGCTGGCCCGCGAGATCGACGATTTCCGCGCGGAGATCGAGCGGGGCTTGATCGAGGGGACCTCTTCGTCCAGCAACGAATTCGCCGCCTTCGAGGAAGTCCGGGACGTGCTCCGCCGCGGGGACGCCGATGCCGCCGTGCAGGACGTCCTCTCCGTGGTGGCCCGCCGCACGAACGCCACCCGCGGATTCGTCGCGGCTCCGGCGACGTCGGGCGCGCTCGAGATCGTCGGAGCGCTCGGCATCGCGCCGCGCTCGGCCCATGAGCTTCTCGTCGAGATCGATCGCCGCGTCGGCACGCCCCGTCTCGTCTCGGCGCCGCTCGTGGCGAGCCGCGCCAGTGCCGACGAGCGCTTCCGCGACCTGCCGTCCTCGGCCCACATCGGCCCCCGCACGACGATCGCGATCGTGCCGCTTCCGCTTCCCTCGGGGCAGCCCGGCTTCCTCTACCTCGATCGGAGCGAGGACGGGCCGTTCGGCGCCTTCAAGCAGCGCGAGATCAATCTCCTGGCGGTGCTGGCGAACCACGTGGCCATGGCGATCTTGGAGTTGCAGCGCCAGAAGCTCGCGAACGAGAACAGCGCGCTTCGTGGACGGCTCCTCGGATCGGCCAACGAGTACGGGATCATCACCCGCAGCCCCGACCTGCTCGAGATCCTCTCCCTTCTCGACCGCGTCGGGCCCTCGGACGCCACCATCCTCATCGAAGGGGAGACGGGGAGCGGCAAGGGACTCCTGGCGAGGGCCATTCACGCCTCCAGCACGCGAATCCAGAAGCCGCTCATCACCGTGAACTGCGCCGCCCTCCCCGAACACCTGCTGGAGAGCGAGCTTTTCGGCCACGTGCAGGGCGCCTTCACCGGCGCGGTGCGCGACAAGGTGGGGCTCTTCGTCGAGGCCAGCGGCGGCACGATCTTCTTGGACGAGGTCGACAAGGCCTCGGTCACGATCCAGGGCAAGCTCCTCCAGGTGCTCGACACGAAGGAGGTGCGGCCGGTCGGCGGAAATCGCGCGACCAAGGTCGACGTGCGCGTCCTCTGCGCGACCAACGTGAATCTCAAGGCGCGGATCGCGCGCGGCGAGTTCCTGGAGGACCTCTTCTACCGCCTGAACGACATCTGCTTCCGCGTGCCGCCGCTGCGCGAACGGCCCGAGGACGTTCCGATTCTGGTGGAGCACTACGCGCGCCGCTATGCCGCCGAGATGGGGAAGGATATCCGGGGAATCGACCCCGAGTTGATCGGGACGTTTGCCGGGCTCCCGTGGCGGGGCAACGTGCGCGAGCTGGAAAAAGTCGTGAAGCGGATGGTCGTGATGGCGAACGATGGCGATTCGCTCGCGCTCCGGCTCGCTCCCAAGGAGTTGCTGAAGGTCGAGGATGAAGTCTCCGAGGGGCCGGCGACTCTCCGCGCGGAGGTTGCCAAGGTGGAGCGCCGACTGATCACCCAGGCCCTGGAGCGGCACAACTGGAACAAGCTTCAGGCGGCGAAGGAGCTTTCGCTCAGCTACCCCACGCTGCTTCAGAAGATCAAGATCTTCCGGCTCGATCGCCGCTCGGTGATTCGGCAAAGAGCTTAAGAACTCTCTATAAAGAAATTTGATACACCTAAGCCCATGCACCGCATGGGCTTTCTTGTTTTAATCTCCAGCGCTATCAAGTTTCTATCAAAACATCTGTCAACGGAACCCCATCCGAGGACACAAACCGACCTCTGTCGCCAGTCGTTAACGTGTTTAACCAATGGATGTTACGGACTAAATTCGGCCTCTTCACAGGTTCCTCTCCGGGTGGCACGTCGAATGCTTTTGCATAGTGCCCGGAGGGGGGGACCTCCAACGAGCCCGCAGGTCCAGTCAGCGTTGGGCCATGAGTTAGCGGCCAGAAAAGGCACCGGCCCTTTTCGAAGACGCGTAACTCGACAGGAGCTGACAGGGCCGGGGCTCAAATTTTGAAGACGACGGCGGCATCCCGTAAGGGGTGTCGCCATCTCTTCGTTTGCTCCGAGCGCCGCCCAAGCCGTGCGCGTGCTCTCCCGCTCCTGCCTCATCCTGTATCCGCGCCGTCACACTGTTCGCTTAGTCACACCCCCCAGGCCGCTCCAAGGCGGAATTAGGTCATCCCGAAAGCGCTTGCGCCATAGGGAGTTGCGCCCGTTTTTGACGTCCGCTCCGGAGTGGCACGTGCATTGCCCTAGCATCGATACGTGAACGACCCGATGCGCGACCGTACGAGGAGGGCAAAGGCCATGAACGGTATCCTAAAATCGACGCTGACCGGACTTGCCGTGTTGGCGCTTCTCGGCGCGACCGGCTGCAACAACAGCAAAGACCGGATCATCACGGTCGACGCGGTCCCCTTCACGGTGGATGGGGTCTACAGCGTCACCGGCGACCTGGAAGTCACCATCTACTGGCGCGCGAATCAGGAGAACGACATCGCCTATTACAAAGTCTTCCGGAACAGCGCCCCGACCGGCACCTTCACGCTGCTCGGGACCTCTCCGGGGACGAGCTTCGTGGACCGGAACGTCGTGAATGGGAGTACCTACTACTACGCCGTCTCCGCGGTCGACGACGCCGGCCAGGAGAGCGCGGCGCTCTCCTACGAGAACGTCTTCGATACGCCGCGCCCCGAGGGGATCGACGCCGTGCTGACGAACGCGTTCACGAACACGACGAACGCCGGCTGGGATTTCTCGGCCTACACGACGCGTGCGTTGCTCGACGCTCGGACCGACATCTGGTACGACGCGCAGGGTGGCAGCTACCTGATTTTCGCGCCGACCGACACCCAGATCCAGGACGCCGGATTCGTGACGCTTCGCGACGTCGACTTCGCCCCGCCCGCCGGCTGGTCCGCGGACGGCGCGGTCGAGGCGATCGTCGGACACTCCTACATCGTCTACACGCGCGACGGGCACTACGCGAAGTTCGAAGTCATCGCGCGCGGCTCGGGATCCTTGACGATGGACTGGGCCTATCAGATCGACCCGAACAATCCGGAACTCGCGCGGCGGCTGCCATGACCCCTCGCATTCGCACGGCGCTCGCGGCGGCCCTGCTGGCGGCCGCCCCGGCGCTCGCCTTCTTCGCCCCGCCGACCGCCTCCGCGGCGAATCAGGTCGCCGCGGGGCGCGGCCGCCTCACGGTCGACGTCTGGATCAACAAGGAAGAGGGAGGGGTCTTCCACTCGGGCGAGAAGATGCAGGTCTACTTCCGCGCCAACCAGGATGCTTACGTGCTCCTCTACAATATCGACACGGAGGGATACATCCACCTGATCTATCCCTTCCGCCCGGGCGACCCCGTGCACGTCCAGGGGGGCGAGTCTTATCGAGTCCCCTCCCGGCACGACCCCTACGACCTCGTGGCGGAAGGCCCCGAGGGAGTGGAATACGTCGTCGCGTTGGCGAGTCCGGTCCCGTTCCAGAATCTTCCGTGGTACCTGGCGCCGGGGCTCTCGGACGAGTCTCGCGATCGCGGCGATGCCGATTCCGAGGACGACATGGAGGACGGCGTGATTGTCGGCGATCCGTTCGTGGGGATGGAGCGGCTCCACCGCCGCATCGTGCCGAGCGGAAAGGAAGACCGGGTCGCCACGGCCGATACCTACTTCTATATCGAGCGGCGCGTGGAGTACCCGCGCTACGTCTGCGCCGACTGCCACCACCGCACCTATTGGTTCGATCCCTACACCAACGTCTGCAACGTGATCGAGATCCGGATCGACGCCAACTGGGCGCGCTACGTGCCGCTCCGCGTCGGCTCGGCCCGGCCACGCTACTACTATCAGGTCCGCTCGGGCGCGCCCGACCGCTATCGCGCGTGGAAGGAACGCTGGTCCTCGCTCGACGGCAGTTCGAACCTCCGCACGAAGTTCGTCCTGGAGCGCGAGGTGCGTGACCGGCGCCTCCGCGACGGGTCGCAGCGCCGGCAGTCGCCGCCCGAGTTCAAGGACCTCCGCCGCTACCGCCCCGGCCGCCTCTGGAAGGGACGCGACGAGGTGATTCCGCTTCGCGATCGCCGTGAGCGGGTGCTCGAGAAGATCCGCGAGCGCCAGAACGAACGCCCGAAGTCCGAGGAGAAGAGGAGCCAGGGGAACGACGTTCGCGAACGGCGCGACCGCGGTGGCCGGGAGGAGAACCCGCCTCCGGTCGTCCGGGAACAGGAGCGGCGGCGCCAGCCCGAGCCGAGGCAGAGGCCCGAGCCCGAGCCGAGGCAGAGGCCCGAGCCGAAGGAGAAGCCCGAAGCCCGCGAGCGGGAGACCCCCAAGAAGAACGAGGACGATTCCAAGGTTCGCGAGGAGCGGGGACGCTCGGAGGAGCGCCGGCAGGACGAGGCCCGAGACCGCTCGGAGCGCCGCTCGGAGCCCACGCCCAAGGGAAAGGACCGGGAAGACCGCTCCGGCCGCGGGCGCTGACCCTCGTGCCGACGTTGACCGCATCGGGAGCGCGCGGATACACTCTCTGAGTGCGATTCCGCGCGCTCCGCTCCATTTCCTTGATTCATTCCGCCGCCCGTTCGCGCGCTGCCGCGATGCTTCTGGTCGCCGCGGCTCTTCTTGTCGGCGCGGCCGCGCCCGCGCGTTCCGCGGAGCCGGTGCCTCCCGTCCCCGGCAAACAGGGCACGCTGGGCCCTCGTGAGGGCTTTGCCGCTCCGCGGTTCCCGGCGACGGATATCCCCTTAGGGCCTGGCGGGACGCGGGCTCCGCTGGCGGCGCAGATCACGCACAACGTCCTCGCGATCCGGGTGGCCTTCTCCGACACGCCCGTCGAATCGAGCGCGACCTACTTCAACCGCCTTCTCTTCTTCATGAATCAATACTGGAGCCAGTCGACCGGCGGGCTCCACGTGATCAACGCGACCCTCGCCGACTCGGTCTTCACGCTTCCCCAGCCGATGAGCTACTACGGCAACGACGATCTCTTCCAGGAGCGTCTGGTCTTCATGGTGCGCGACCTGGTGGCGGCCGCCGACCCCGT
>JANOOP010000209.1:0-2523 GCA_031421415.1 Candidatus Eiseniibacteriota bacterium | reverse complement strand
GGTGCCGCCGCTGCAGCCGTTCCACGATCGCCGACACGCCGACGGCATCGGCATGCCGGAGAAGCCCGCCGCGAAACGGCGGGAACCCGGTGCCCATCACCATCGCCAGATCGACGTCATCGGCGGAGAAGGCGACCCGTTCTTCGAGCGCCATCGTCGCCTCGTTGATCATCGCGTCCACCAGCCGCTCCACGATCTCCTCGGGAGGCGGCCCCGCGGTCGCCTCGGCGCCCTTCTTCGACGGAGACGAAGCGAACACGGGATTCACGGTGGAGCGTTTTCCCTTCACGTACGTGTAGAAGCCGCGGCCCGACTTCTTCCCCAGCGTTCCTTCCGAGACCAGCTTGTTGAGGAGGTTGCTGCGCGGCATCCGCTCGCCGAACGCCTCCTCCAGGACGTGCGCCACCTTTCGCGCCACGTCGAGGCCGATCTCATCGAGTAGCTCGCAGGGACCGAGCGGCATGCCGAAGCCGCGGAGCGCGCGATCGATCGCCTCGATCGGCGTCCCCCGTTCCACCAGCGAAACCGCCTCGCCGAGATACGGCATCAGGATCCGATTCACCAGGAAGCCCGGCTCGTCGCCCACCACGACCGGCGTCTTCCCCATGCGGCGCGCCAGCGCCACCACCGTCTCGACTGCCGCTTCGTCGGATCCCTCGTGGCATATCACCTCGACCAGCGGCATGCGCGTGACCGGATTGAAGAAGTGCATTCCCACCACCCGCTCGGGGTGGACGCAATTCTTGCCGATGGCGCGCACCGAGAGGGAGGAGGTGTTCGTCGCCAGGACACAGGTCGTGGGGACGAGCGTCTCCAGTTCGCGGAAGATTCCCTGCTTGATGCCGAGGTCCTCCACCACCGCCTCGATGACGACGTCGGCGCGCCCCAGCCCGTCGAGGGCGAGCGTCGGCTCGATGCGCGCCATCGCCTGTTCCAGCTCCGCCTTCGTCAGCCGCCCGCGCGACGCTTCCTTATCGAAGAGCTTCTTCGCATGCGACAGCGAATGGAGGAGCGGCTCCGGCTTGATGTCGCGGAGCCGGACGTGGATGTCGCGCGAGGAGAGGAGGTAGGCGATCTCGCCGCCCATCGTGCCGGCGCCCAGCACCGCCGCGCGCGCGACCGGTCGCGCGTGGAGCACCGGCGGTTCGCGCTTGGCCGTCTCGCGGAGAAGGAAGATGCGGCGGAGGTGGATCGACGCGGCCGTGAAGAGCAGCCTCGCCACCGCCTTCCGCTCGACCTTCAGCCCCTGGGAGAGCGGCTTCCCCCAGCTGCTCTCCAGCACGCGGAGTATCTCCAGCGGCGCCGGGTAGTGCCCGCCGCTCTGCGCCAGGACGCGCTTTCGGGCCTGATTCAGGACGTACGAACGGAACGGCGGCAGCGACTGGAGTATTTTCTGCGCGAGCGGAAGCGGCTTGATCCGCGGCTTTCGCCCGGCCAGGAGCGCCTCCACCCAGACCGCCGCGCGCTCGTTGAAGCGCTCGCGCGGGAGGATGTCGTCGATGAGTCCGACGCGGCGCGCGCGGCGCGCGTCGAGGGAGCGGCCCGTGAGCAAGAGATCGAGCGACGCCAGGAGCCCGATCCGCCGCGGAAGCCGTTGCGTGCCACCGAAGCCCGGGAGTATGCCGAGCATCACCTCCGGGAGCGCCACGCTGAAGCCCCGCGCGTCGGAAGCCAGACGGTAATCGAACGCGAGGGTGAGTTCGGTCCCTCCGCCCATGCAGGGCCCGTTGATCGCGGCCACCAGCGGGAACGGAAGGTCGCGGATCTCCTGGAAGAGGGCCTGCGCGTCCTTCACTTTTGTCTCCGCGTCCTGCGGCGACTCGATCCGCTGGAATTCGGTCACGTCCGCGCCGGCGATGAACTGCCCTTCCTTGCCACTCACGAGGAGAAGCGCGCGGGGCGCCACGCCGCCCTTCGCCTTCAGGGCCGCCACGGCGGAACGGAGCGAGTCGAGCGAGCGGGAATCGAGGAGATTCACGCGCCGGTCGGAATCGTCGAAGGAGAGGACGTAGACGCCGGAAGGGCGCGCGTCGAGGCGGAACGGTCCGTAGACTCCGGCGCCGACGCCCGTTGGTACCGGGTCCGGGTCCGCGGCCGCGCGCGAGGGTCGCGGCGCCGGCATCGACGTGGTGGGCGTGGCAGCCGATGCGGCGCCCGACGGGAAAAGTTCGTGCTGTTCGGTGCTCATGCCGCACGCTCCAGGACGAAGGCTGCGCCCTGGCCGCCGCCGACGCAGAGGGTCGCGAGCCCCAGCGATACGTCGCGGTGGCGCATCTCGCGCAGCAAGGTGAGAACCAGGCGCGTACCCGAGACGCCGACCGGATGCCCCAGCGCGATCGCGCCGCCGTTGACGTTCAGGATCGAACGGTCGATCTCTCCCACGGGCGCGTCGAGGCCGAGCTTCTCGCGTGCGTAGGCGGCGGAGCCCATGGCGATCTCGTTCGCGATCACCTGTGCGGCGAACGCCTCGTTCAGCTCGATAAGCCCGATGTCGGAGAAGCTCACCCGTGCGCGGCGGAGCGC